>JBAYRB010000482.1:0-3060 GCA_041676905.1 Spirosomataceae bacterium | reverse complement strand
CCACCCCTTTGGCGCGGTCGAGTTTATCGGTCATACCTTCCTCCCTACTTCTGATTTCGGTAACGGGTTGGGTGAGGTCACGATTCCATTCCAGCGCATTCATAGCCATGTCGAGATGCGCATCAATTATCAACATACGGTATTTGTTAAAAGGTTCAAGAAAATGTATTTGCTCAAACCTATGAAGAATATAGGGTATTGAACAAATTTTAATTTTAAAAAAAGGTCGATTTTAAATTGAATTCGATTCAGAGGAATCCTTCGGTAGGAACGGGGGCATTGGTGGAAATCAAGCCCTCCCTCTTCAAGGTTCTCCAAAATTCAGCGGGTATTTTTTCCCGGAAGGATTGTGCATTTTCACGTACCTGTTGCTCTGAATGAGCCCCCGGTACGACCGATGAAACGACGCTGGGTGCTGCACTGAATTGCAATGCTGCCGTTCTTAAATCGACTTGAAACTGATCTGCGATCCGCTGTAAGGAATTAAGTTTTTCTTCTACACCCTCGGGATAATATCCCGCATACAAATATCGGGGACGCCCCGATAGAAAACCAGCGCACAAGGGAGCTCCCACTACAATAGATAAGCCACGTTCCTCGACGAGGGGAAACACCTGTTCCAGAAGATCCTCGTGATGAATGAGGGAATATTGACAGGCAGAAAGGAAAATATCGGGGTCGGAAACTTCCATAGCTTTTAAAATGGGTTCTATACGGTTGACCCCAAAACCCCAAGCCTTGATCAGTCCTTCCTCCCGCATTTTGATCAACTCGGGCATTGCACCCCGAGCCGCTTCATCAAAATAGTTGACCCAGTTGTCTTTCATATCCCCATTATCAGGCGATAAGTCATGGATAAAAACTATGTCGATGGAACTTACGCCCATTCGCTGCAAACTGTCCTCAATGCTTCTTCTAGTACCTTCCGCCGTATAGTCATAGCGATAGGCTGCATTTAATTTTCCTTCCCAAATGCCCTTTAACTGAAAGTTTTCATGGGGTTGTAAAATGCGACCAATTTTGGTCGACAAGGTATATTCCTCTCGATTTTTATCCTGAAGGTACAAACCCATCCTTCGTTCACTAAGGCCTAATCCGTACCAAGGAGAGGTGTCGAAATAGCGGACGCCCTCGTTCCAAGCTGCTTCCATGGCCTGTAAACAATCATGATTCGAATGGATTTGAAAGCCGTTGCCGATGGCGACACCACCCAGCCCTAATAGTGTCTTTGGTCGATATCTCATTTTTGTCGGTTAAATGTATGTTCATTTCGGTGTAGAAACGGAATTTACAAAATTAAAGGGACTTGCGTCAATATGATGGTTCTAAACCATAAGGGTAGAAGCGAAAGTACTTTCAAGTTAGGTCCCCCAAAATACTGCCCTGTATTTCACTATGTTCTTTTTGGGTTTAGAAACGAGCTTTACCTCTCAAACAACATCCAATCGACGTGAAACAGACTCCCTTTTGCCGATTCATTTTCAAAAGTCAAGAAAATATCCTGTAATCCAGGGCTCGCATCTACAGTCATGGAAAATTCTTTCCAGTCTGTTTTTAGATCGGTAACATTTCCTCCAGGAATGGTGAGTTCTCCCAGAATTTTACCCTTACGGGAATTGCTACGCATGACAATTTTTCCACCCGCTCCATGCGTTTGAGCTCGGAATTTGACGGTGTTTATTCCCTGTAGATCAATACCATTAAATCGGACAAATTTTCCATGGGTAATATTGGCGATGTAAGAATTGAATCCGTTGTTTTTGGTAGCGATCACAACCCCAACATTGCCTTCTTCATACTCTTCCAGTTCAATCAACGGATGTTTGAAAACCAAATACTTTTGTGCCGAAATCGGTTCGATCCCATTTGCACCACCATCCCGATAAGAAGCGTATAAAACGTACGCTCCGTTTTTGTTTTTGTCGGAATGTTGATCGAAACGGACCCGTCCACTGATCGGCAAACTGACGACCTCTTTTCCAAATGAAAGGATGTAATCGGCTAACTTCGTCGCTTCTTCTTGGGTCAGGGTAGGGTGGGGTGGCATGGGATAGGTTCCCCAAATACCCGAACCCCCATCCATGATCTTTTGTGCTAAGAACGACGCAGCTTGGGAGTCATCTCCATAGCGCTTTGCTACATCCACTAGGGAAGGACCTATGGATTGGGAGTCGCGTTGATGACAGGCACTACAGTCGAGCGTGCCGTAGAAATTTTCGATCTGAGAATATTTCAGATTTCCGCTCCCTTTCGATAATACGCTAGCCAGGTCCTTTGAGGATTCTACGTAGTCGAAAGATGTTACTCTACTACGATCATTTAGGGGCTTGTCCTCTTTATCAACCACTTCAATTTGGTAGGTTAGTTCAGCGTTATCCCAATAAAAACTCTTATTATTTTCGGTTAGAATATGGACGACTGGGGGTTCATTACCTACCCTAATGGTCAGCGTTGCGGTACCTACGCCTCCCTTGTCGTCCGTTACCGTCAGCGTAACTGGATAGGTTCCGGGTTTTTTAAAAGTATATGTTAAGTTTTGCGCTTTGATTTTCTTACCACCTATCGACCATTGATAGGAGAGCTGGTCTTCACGATCAAAATCTTTTGACCCTTCGGAGGTAAAACTCACCTTCAAAGGAGCCGCACCTGCGGTGATATTAGCTTGCGCCATAGCTACGGGGTTGCGATTTCCCTCGCTGTATTCAACGCGTATGATTCCGGCATCGGTATTGGGTGCGAACCAATTGGTTCCATAGGCCAGCAGGTATATGGCACCGTCATGGGCGATAGTCATGTCAATGGGGGCTACCACTCTTAAATTAGGTAGGAACTGCTCCATTGAAACATAGTCCCCATTTTCATCCATGGTCACGGCCATGATCCATTTTCGCACCCAGTCATAAATAAAAAGTTTGCCGTCATAATAGGCTGGTAGTCGATAAGGTGCGTTGGGGTAGTCATCCTGGTAATATACCGGCCCTGCCATCGCACTTGCCCCTCCTTGACCGACCAAAGGCCACCTCTTGGATGGGCCTTTACCATACCAGATAAACGCTGGTT
>JBAYRB010000481.1:0-3061 GCA_041676905.1 Spirosomataceae bacterium | reverse complement strand
ATTGCTGTTTTAGTACAACATCCAATTCCCTTTACAACATTGAACAAGGGCATCTATTAGATTAAGTTCACGTACTTGTTCTATCATCATTTTCAGCAATTTTCCCCATATTGGACATGTTTCGAACGGTTTCATTATAACTTCATTGTACTGAATAAATATACCCGGTATCGTGAGTTGAATGACCCCTCTACTGCGTAACAATCGGGAGCTGCGTTGGAGAAAAAATTAATTCAAGACCTGATCAATCAGGGTTAGTAAAATCATTTGATCAAAATACGCACGAAGCAGTAAGACAGCGACAAGCCACTCGTCATCGTCACCATATTTTCCTATGGGGCTTACGAGAAGTCGAGGAACATTATATAGGTAAATAATTAACTTACTAAAAGGAGTGACACAAAAAGTATCCCTCCCTTTCTCAAAATAATTCCCCTTTTTTAGCGTTCTTTAAATCGGGGACTGCTTACTGCATTAGATTACTCTTTTGTTTTTTGTTTGCCCTCCTACTAAAATATTAATCACTCAATCAGTACAAAATGTCTCCCAATGAGAAAGTTCGGTTTTCACCGGATAGCAAGAGTAATTTTTTCCCTACGCTCAAAAAAAACGTCGACGCTTATTTTAAAGAGCAACAGATCTCCAGGCATGGTGACTGGCGAATGGTTTTGAAAACGGTCGCTTTTACAGCGGGGTATATAGTCCCCTTTATCATTCTATTAACCTTTCAGCCTTCTTTCCTTCTTTCCCTTCCCCTTTGGTTAACAATGGGCTTGGCCTTTTCGGGTATCGGGATGAACATCATGCACGACGCCAATCACGGGGCTTATTCCAATAATCCGAGCGTCAATCGCTGGATGGGCTATACGTTGTACCTGGCAGGTGTAGGCGTTCAAAACTGGAAGTTCCAGCATAATGTACTCCATCATACGTATACCAATATCACCGGTCTGGATGAAGACATCCGTGACCGCGGGGTGGTTAAGCTCTCTCCTCATCTGGAAGTAAGCAAACCCCACCGCTTCCAGTGGATCTATGCCTTCTTTTTTTATAGCATTCTGACCCTGTACTGGGTTTTGCTGAAAGATTTCTTCCAATATAACGGATTTATAAAGTCGGGTGTTAACCGCCAGAGTAAAGCCGAAAACCAAAAAATGCTGGCCGGCTTAATCCTCATTAAGGTGTGCTATTGTGCCGTCTTGTTTGTTTTGCCAACACTTGTATTTGGCATCCCATTTTTGGAAATCCTCGTTGGATTTCTGCTGATGCATCTTACGGCCGGTCTTATACTGACCACCGTATTTCAACTGGCACACTCGGTGGAAGGCACGGCCTATCCTCTGCCCGATGGTACGGGCAAGGTACGCAATGACTGGGCCATACATCAGCTCGAAACCACCGTTAACTTCTCAGCCGGCAATAAGCTGCTAACCTGGTATTTGGGCGGACTGAATTACCAAATCGAACACCATCTATTTCCTAAAATCTGTCATGTGCACTATCCGGCTATTGCAGGTATTGTACGCCAGACGGCCGAGCAGTTTGGACTCCGTTATATGGAAAACCGCACGCTGGGTGTAGCACTCAGGTCACATATACGCAGCCTTCGTCAATTGGGATTGCCTTCGCTGGACGAAGCCATAGGCTAACAACCACTGGCAATGATCGATGAGACCATGCAACGAAAGCAATGAAATGTTACTCCAAAAAATTATTGGAATTTATACTGTTTGGGGATTGTAAACCTAACATTAATAGAAACGTGGAATAAAAGAGAATGGCTTAAAGCACTGCCACCTTTATTAAGGGTGAATCATCCACTTCCAAATTTTCCCAATTATCCCTTGTTCATTTAAATAAAAAACATCTTGATCGAAAAAACAATGCTACTAATCGCGAGAGCTTTTTCCTCCGTGATCTTTATAGTACTGAAATACGTTCTCCGTTATCGATATGGGGTCATTCGTAAAAATCTTCAACGTGCTTTTCCTGAAAAAGCGGAGCGTGAGCGCCAACGATTGATGGATCATTACTATGCTCACGTGGCCGATTTATTTGTTGAACCGTTTCTATTCTATCTAGCACCGGCTTCAGTCCGCAAGCGCCTAATGACGGTCGAGGGGTTCGAGGTATTTAATGAATTATATGCCCATAAAAAGAACGTCGTAATTCTAACTTCGCATTACGGAAACTGGGAATACCTTATCGATCTACCTACTAGGACTGATTATTGTGTGACGTCGGGTTACTCCCCGGTAAAATCCAAATGGCTCAATGATTTTCTGATTCGTATAAGATCCAGGTTTGGGGCGAACCTCATCCCTAAACAACAGTTTTATCGAGGTTCCTTAAATCTATTACGCACGAAGGAGCGATTGAACATGATTGTTGTTATTGGTGACCAACGCCCAGCTCCTGGAAGCCGGAAGTACAGTCTTCCGTTTTTCGGAATGGAGACCGACGTACAAATTGGCGCCGAGCGTATCGCCCGGACTGCCGATGCAGCAGTAGTGATGATGGAATCGGTAAAAATCGGACGGTTCAAATATCGTTATCATACCGAATTACTGGACGTGAAAGCCAATGACCCACTGGCTATCACCACACTCTATTTTGCTAAGTTGGAAAAGGCTATCCGTCACTCACCCGTAGAATGGCTTTGGTCGCACGACCGTTGGAAGGGTAGGTCGCCTTTGGGTGTTACAGTAAATTGAAAATATAATTAGGTTACTGCCAAAAGAAACCGTACCTTTGCTACGAATTAATAATTAGGCTTCTGTTCTGCAACATCTGCTAAGATCTTCAGATACTTCTTTCCAGTTTTCGCTTTTCCAGCCGCCGATTTTCTGATTGAACATAAGTAATATAATCCAAGGCAGGTTCCTGATTGGCCTGCGCGTCTTGCGGTCTCGGTTTCGAGTAGGCAGGTACGATAGACAATCGGAGACGATAGGATTGGAATCCACAGTCGCGGCTTGCGCCTGCGCTCATCCCATAGACATCCTCAGCCATCCATTGCGCTTTTAAACGCTTTACCCAACCGACAGGGTTAATCCAGCAT
>JBAYRB010000480.1:0-3088 GCA_041676905.1 Spirosomataceae bacterium | reverse complement strand
CCGACCCGGCGTGAGCTATCAACAAGGGGATGCATTAACCCTGATCGGTACACAAAAATGGATTTCCCTATTCTTTACCGGTTTGGAGGCCTGGTTTGACTGGAGACGGACGAAAATCCCAGCTTTGGTGGCTGGTCGGGACAATGTCAATAACGACCGGATCCCGGTCCGTTTTGCTTACCCACAAAGTGAGCAGACATTGAATCCGAATAGTTGGCAGGAAGCCGTTTCAAGGCAAGGAGAAGATACCTACAATACGCCTGTATGGTGGAATAAATAATTTCCTTTTCAATCCGTTCGATTATAAGGCTGGCTCGATCCCTCGGGTCAGCCTTTCGATTTTAAGTTGATCTTATGTTGGGATATTCGTCGTTTATTCACCCTTAAGCTGGGAAATAACTAGGAGCTTGGTAGATCTTGTTTTCTTCTCCTTCGACGGTGAGGGTATAATTAAAACCGGGTTGTACCGAATAAGCCCCTACTTCCCCCTGTTTATTAACAGCGATAAAGCCTACTTGAAACTCCTTTGCTCTGGCTTCATCCCGCTTTATAATTCGTAATATCGCTTTTTTACAAGCCTCCGCTGGGCTGTCCCCATTCCGCATAAACTCAACGACCAAGTGCGAACCGGCGACACGGATGACTTCTTCTCCCTGTCCTGAGCAGGTAGCGGCTCCTACTTCGTTGTCGACAAACAAACCAGCTCCGATGATCGGGGAATCACCTACTCTACCGCGCATTTTAAAGGCCATCCCACTGGTCGTACACATGCCCGAAAGGTCACCTGCCTGATCTAAAGCTAGGGTTCCCATGGTATCATGGTTGAAGTCCCCGTTTTCCAAACGCGAGGGCACAGGAGAATTGCTACTTCCCACCGGCCTTAGGTTTTCAATATTGATGACCGGTTTATATTCCGCCTTTTCAAGCCATTTTTGATAGCTTTTTTGAGCGTCTTCCGAAAGTTTTCCATCTTCTAATGGGAAACCGTTTTCCAGAGCAAACTGTTGAGCTCCGCTGCCCACAAGCATCACATGGGGTGTGGTTTCCATGATTTTACGAGCCACTGAAACCGGGTGTTTGATGCGTTCCAAAAATGCGACTGACCCGATATTTGCTTTTTCATCCATAATACACGCATCAAGGGTGACGAAACCGTCCCGATCAGGATTTCCCCCTAAGCCTACACAACAACTAATCTCGTTTTCGATGGCAATACCCGCCTGCTCAACAGCGTCTAACGCCCTACCGTTGGCCGATAACACAGTCCATGCTGCCGAATTAGCGATCACGCCACTGTCCCAGGTGGATATTACTAAGGGTTTACGAACGGAGGTAGTTACCTGAGAACATGCTGCGGCTGGAATAGACAAGGCCGACCAGCGAAGAAATGAACGACGCGAAAATAAGGCCATCTTTGGGAGAAATTGAATATGAATGAGTTTTTAAAATTATTGAATAATTACCGATCTCCCAACCGTTTATATTTGAAATAACAAAACAGGCAATGAGCCCTTTTCAGAGAAGAAGAAAAAAGGGAATTAATAGGTCTGTAAAACCTTGATTTGATTTTTCTTACCCATGCGAATGGTATGGAAGGAGAATTTATAGCAAATAAAACCCGTGGTGGCTAAGATGCCACCGACCATCAGGGTAGGGGTATCGGTTGTAAAACGTTTGCCATCAATTCCTAAATTGAATAAATCGGCCCCTACGTAAATGAGGCCTGCTAAGGGCAACATAAAGCTGCCTTGGGTAACCCAGGGTATATTGCGGGTGGTTTTGATCAACCGCACATCTTTCAATGCCACTTCACGGTGTTCCATACGCCCAATGGCGTCGTTGATTAATACAAAGGTAAAAGTGGTGTCGGAGATGATTCCGATCCGTTCGTTAAACTTTATATCGTTGTCTTTTAAGCGAAAGCGGATATTTTCTCCTGGGAAATAACGATACCGGTGATAACCCCCAAAAAAGGAGGAATGATCGACAACTAAATATCGTTCACCCGGTTGTGTGACTAGCCGTGTACCCTTATATTTGATAAGAAGCTCGTCACTTTCTAACGCCTCAACACGATTATAGGCATCCTGAGCCGTTACCGGCAGGTTTAGCAAAAATAACAAGGAGAGTAAACCCAGGAATGATCTCATGGCGAAACGACGTATATCATTATATTTTAACGAACAAATGACAATTTTCGTACCTGGGTAGAGCTCGGTTAGACATTAAACCGGAAATGCATAATGTCTCCGTCCTCCACAACGTAGTCTTTACCCTCTACCGACATCTTACCCGCTTCTTTTACAGCTGCCTCAGATTTGTATTGCACAAAGTCTTCCAGTTTGATCACTTCTGCTCGTATAAACCCTTTTTCAAAATCACTGTGGATGACACCGGCTGCTTGCGGAGCTTTCCAACCCTTGCGGATGGTCCAGGCGCGTACTTCTTTCACACCGGCGGTAAAGTAGGTGATTAAATCGAGTAAGCGATAGGAAGCACTGATCAGTCGATCCAGACCTGATTTCTCCAAGCCGAACTCTTCAAGGAACATTTGTCTTTCCTCTGGGTCTTCGATTTCAGCGATCTGTGATTCTATGGCAGCACATAAAACGATCACCTCTGCACCCTCCGCTGCTGCGACTTCTTTCAAACGTTCGGTATAATCATTGCCGCTTACCATCGACTGTTCATCTACGTTTGCGACGTAAAGAACTGGTTTTATGGTCAATAATTGCAGGTCTCCCACGGCTGCATCCCGATCCTTAGGATCAATTTCCACGGAACGAGCGTTTTTACCGGCTTCTAATGTGCTTTTATATAACTTCAGGATTTCCAGATCGGCCTTTGCTTTGGCGTCGCCAACCCGGGCTGCTTTATCGATCCGTTGGATTTTCTTTTCAATCGACTCTAGATCTTTAAGTTGTAATTCGGCGTCGATAATCTCCTTGTCAAAGACGGGGTCCACCCTACCCTCCACATGAACAATATTGTCATCTTCAAAGCACCTGACCACGTGTACAACGGCATCTACTTCCCGTATATTCGCCAAGAACTTGTTACCTAGGCCAGCGCCCTGACTGGCTCCTTT
>JBAYRB010000479.1:0-3109 GCA_041676905.1 Spirosomataceae bacterium | reverse complement strand
TTATAAAAGAGATTTTTCTCAGCGAAGGTATCTTCACTTTTACACGAAGCTCCCTGGTAATAAATTGCTTCAGTTTCGGTATTGTGGTTACGAACGATGGTACGACTTTCAATCCACATTCTTACCTCGTTGGAGGCATTTGATTGGCCGGAATTACATACAAAGGAACGGCTGTAGTCCAGGCAGGCCGAATTCGGTTCGTCTCTGGAGACTGGTTTTTTCTGGCAAGCTGCCAAGGTAAGGGTAGTGGCTACAGCCCAGCCGGTTTGTAAAAAATCACGACGACTTTTCATAGGTATTGGTTCAGTATAGGGCGGAGACGGAAACTAGGAGTCACCCGCTATTTAACGATTCGTTTACGGTCGAAAAACGTACCCTGATAAAGGTAGCCCCACCCAGTTGGAAGGGCTTTTATTTTTTTACGAAGTCCGATTCCTTTAGTTTAATACGCAAACCTCCCTGCATAGTGGTGATCCACAACACTCCTGGGGATGCTTCAAAAGCATAGGGATAGGACAGCCAGGTTTTACCTGTATCTTCGTTTTGTACTTTATATGATTTAGCGATGACGATCGGCTCACTCCAAGTTTTGCCCTCGTCGTCGGTGAAAGCCATGGATAGTTCCTCCCTATGGTTACTGGTAGCCACTTCTGACCATTGTCTATCCCCACCACGCAAGGGATAGTAGTCTTTGCCTAGGGGGAATCGCCGGTTCCAGAGTAATACGATTCGACCACTTTCCAGGCGTTTGAGCAATCCCGGAGCCGAACTGGCATCGATGGAGGTGGATCGGATGGTATGCCATGTAACTCCTTCATCATCAGAAAATGCTTCCCAGAAACTACCCCAATTGGTTCGTATGAGTTGCCAAATTTTGCCCGACTTGAGCTGTACAATGGTCGATTCCGTCACGCCACTATGATGTCCGATCCCACCGAGGTCTATGATATTGGATCGAACCCAATCTTTCCCATCGTTGAAAGAAGTATAGGTTAGCACCGTGTGATGCCCTGGATTATGACGCATCATCATAGAGGTAAAAATGATATTACCACTTCGGGTTTCGATGATGGTTCTAATCGCTCCCGTCCACTCATTGTGCAGTTTCTGAGGTTCCAGCCAGGTTTTTCCTTCGTCCAAACTCCGAACCACATAGGTAGGCAGACGGGCGCCAGGTGAATCCGAAATTTCCTTTTGCCAATTCCAGTTAGCCCTTTCCTTCATGTTCATAAATGCCAGTATGACTACCCCACTGGTTGTACGCAACAATACCCTCTCATTGGAAATTTGGAATTTTTCAGGGGTAGCAAAAACTTCATAGGCTTTCCAGGTTTTTCCTTCATCGTGACTAATGAGGCTCTGGGTATTTTCGACTGTTAAAATACTGCCGTCGGACAACCGTAGGAACGGTCCCATTTTCAAGCCGGGTAATTCATCAACCGCTTGGGGTATCCATGTGCCAGTCGAGGTGACTTTCCCTTCCTGGCCGTTAAAGGTCTGACTGAAAGCGGGGAATTGACAGCCTATGACTAGCAAAAGCAATCCGATGAGGCGATAGGCTTGCTGCGATATCCAAGGGGAATTATTCGAAAGGATAGGGTTAAGACGTATCATCATCGATCCATTTTTTTAAGTTCGAATGATTGTAAAGGGCAGGATACCGAGGACGTCAGCCGGAAATAATTAGCTCCCCAGGTTGTATTTCGGGAAAATGCTTTCCGGACGAGAAGACGATCGGCCTGCCAAAGCTCAACTTGGTGGGTGTCGTTGTCCCAACGAAGGTGTATAGGGCTAATCACCGACTGTATTTTGGTAGCGAAAATGCCATGATTCGAGGCCATCGAATCGGCTGCTATTGAGAAATGATCCGTTAGTGAAATTGTTAACGCTTCGCAACTTGCATTGGGATCCAATCGGAGAATTAGTTCTCCAGACAGGGTAGCGGGGAAATTAAACACCGTCGTATTCGGCGTTTGGTCGGACGGGGATGAACTATTCACCCGATAATCTGTTAACCATCTCGGGTCGAAAATCACAATCGAACGACCTTCTCCCTGGCCGCTTACGACCAGTACCCTTCCATCCTGCATCTCGGTTGCTGAAGCATAGGCCGTACCCCGATCCCCCCGTACGGTGGGATCTGTGGTTGTAGTTTCCTTTACTATTTCGCGGAAGCCTTGCCAACTTTTGCCTTCATCCGAACTGAGGGCAGCATGCAAAACTTCCCGACCACCAAACGCATAGGTATGAGGATTGTCCCAACGTTGGTTCATGTTAAAAATCAATAAGATTTGGTCGTTCATTAGTCTTAAAAAGGTGGGAGGGGAATCTGAAGATATGAACCGGGAGGGTTGTGCTTGGGTCCATGTATCTCCCAAATCGTTGGAGAAAGCCTCGTATAGTACACCTTTATTAGTTCGGATTAACATCCATAGTTTTCCATTTTTCAACTCTATGATGTCCGGCTCTATGGCACCATAACGAGTAACTTTCTCCGAATCGATTTGAATGTTTAAAAATGAACTAGATTTTTTCCAGTTATTGCCATTGTCGTCCGAATATAAGGTAAGAATTTCATTCCATCCATAATCTATGTCCTTTGAATTCGGTTTTTTCTCTCGTTCGGGTACAGCCTTCCCAAAACTCATCAACAATCGGCCTGATTTTAATTGCATGAAATTCCGAATGGAGCCCACGTATCCTTCGAAAATTTGAACAGGAGCTTCCCACTTATTAGCGCCTTTTTTCTTACGGGTATACCAAAGATCGAGATGTCTACCCCGATAGCCTTTATTGCCTTCCCCCCAAAGGTGGAAAACAGCATGGAGCGTTTCCTGGTGATCTTCTAATACTTGGTTGGCGTAGTAGGCCGTACCGGGTAATTCGAATTCGATTTTCGGGGCTTCCCAGTGTATTCCGTCCCGGGAGCTAATCGACATAAATTTGTCGGCAGCTCCCGGACGGTTAATAAAAAAAACGCTGAATGATCCATCTTTTAACGCCACCACCGTAGACTCATTCGAAGGTGCCTTACCAACGACGATGGGTTCGTAGATCGGTGTTTGACCGACCATCGAATGCGATGGCACCGCCAGTACAAACCCAAATA
>JBAYRB010000478.1:0-3111 GCA_041676905.1 Spirosomataceae bacterium | reverse complement strand
TACCCGGAGAATTATACCCTGAAATTTTGAATGGTGGTGTCGAAGCGCCTGAAGGGGGAGATTTTGGTTTAGCACCTCAAGAGGTGCCCTCCATCAGGGATCTGATGAAGCACCGTTACAAATTTTTTGTCGGACTGTCTAATGATGAAGTAGGCTATATTATTCCCAAAAGCCAGTGGGATACGAAATCGCCCTATACCTATGGACGTGACAAAGCCCCCTATGGCGAGGTTAATTCCCTCGGACCCGAAACATCGACAGTCATTTATAATTCGGTCAAAGAATTACTGGAGGATCTGGATTGATGGCGCTCTATCCTTTAGAAACGCAGATGTTTGACCGACTCGCCCGAGATGGCCAGTTCTGTTAATGCATCAATACCGATTTCAAGGTGTTTTCTGACAAATTTCTCAGTGACGAGCTGATCGCTGGCTTCGGTTTTCACGCCTTCCGGAACCAGCGGATTGTCGGAAACGAGCAATAAGGCTCCATGGGGAATGGAATTTGCAAAACCAGCAATAAAAATCGTCGCCGTTTCCATGTCAATTGCGATCGCCCGAATATCGCGAAGATAGTTTTTGAAATTTTCGTCGTGTTCCCATATACGCCGGTTGGTGGTATAACAAGTTCCAGTCCAATAATCCAGTTCGTGTTTGACAATGGTCGACGAGACAGCTCGTTGCAAACGGAAAGAAGGCAATGCCGGGATCTCCGGGGGCATGTAGTCATCGCCGGTACCCTCACCTCGAATGGCGGCAATGGGGAGGATTAAATCGCCTATTTGCGTTTTCTTTAACCCACCGCATTTTCCCAGAAACAAAACCGCTTTGGGGTTAATGGATGAAAGCAGGTCCATAACGGTAGCAGCCATCGGACTCCCCATTCCAAAATTGATAATTGTGATGGGATCAGCCGTAGCGGTTTGCATGGCACGGCCAATGCCCCGTATTTCAACCCCAAACTTTTCAGCGAATAAACTCACATAGTTGGCAAAGTTGACCAATAGGATGTATTCACCAAACTCTTCAAGCGGAGTGCCCGTATATCGGGGCAACCAGTTTTTGACGATATCTTCTTTAGTTTTCATTACCTCGTCTGATCGTAAATGATGACAATCTATGAACCTGCCTTACTTTGAAAAATGAGGGAGATGGTTCAATTTTACGCCCATGTTCAAAAAACTCAATCTACCACCTTTTGACTATAAAGTTAAAGAAGTAGACCGAAAGCCGTTTATTTTCGACGTCATTCGGCGGAAATATGTCTTCCTTTCTCCCGAAGAATGGGTTAGACAACATCTTATTCATTTCCTGATCAATCAGTATCAATATCCGCGATTCCTATTTGCCATCGAAACCGGCCTGTATTACCATACCCTGAAAAAACGGTCGGATATCATGGTTTTAGGCTCCGACGGAAATCCCTTCCTACTGGTCGAATGTAAAGCTCCCGAAGTAAATTTAAAACAACAAGTCTTCGAACAAATAGCACGTTATCATTTCAGTTTGAAACCTAGTTATCTGGCCGTTTCCAACGGAATGCAACACTATTGTTTTAGGGTGGACCCAGCAGGAGGGATCGAATTTCTGACGGATTTTCCTCCTTATAACACAAAGCCCATTCCGTAAAATTGGAGTGGGCTTTGTGTATACCTGGGCTATTAAAAATTATTGCGGAAACTGAATCATTCCAAAGTGCTGTTGGAGCATTTCTTGATACTTAGCAGCTTCTTCGGTTTTTCCACTTTCCTGATACGCTGTCATGATCGACTGTAGGATATAGAGATTCAGGTTACTATTCCAGTTGCTTTTGGTTTTGGCTTCCTTGGCAAAACGAAGATTTTCGTCAGCCCTATGTGCCATCGTTTCCGCGATATGTTGGGCAATTTCATCTTCTCCCAGCTCCAGGGCAGGGGCTATGAAATTAACCGAAATTTGATCGTAGGGAATACTTTCATCGGGCATGGTTTCTAACGAACGTTTCAGCGCTTCCCGAGCTTGTTCGGTCTTACCCTCGGTGAGTAGCTGGTTGATCAATCGAAGGAAAGCAATACGTGCCGAAAGTACCGGTGATCCTAAGAAGGTATTATCGTAGTAAGTGTTCGGATTATTCAGCTCTCTCCACGACATCGCGTTCATCATCTTATCGAACATGATATCCGAATTAATATAACCGTCGCTAGCACCTTCTACTTTTACCGGGAGAAGGCGGAAGGCATATCCCTCCAATTGCATGTACTCTTTCAAGTTAAGATAGCTACTGCTTCCTAAGGTTGAAGAGAAATAAATTGGCCGCTCCCAATTGTTGGTAGCAATGATATCCAACATAATCAGATCCGATTTGTAGAGATCCCGGTTGCCTATCGACCAGCTAATGGAGTCGCGCAGGTTGGGTAACAAGTCTTCTTTGATGATATTTTTAGCTTTTACCGCTTCAACATCCACCGGCAAGAATAACACCGAAGAGGGCAGGATAAAGGTCATATCGCCCGATGTCAAGGGAACTTGAATATAGCGACTTTCTTCCCGGATCAGGTCGATGTATTCTTTCAAGTTAATGCCGGAAGAGACATTTTGCAACTCATAGAAAGGAATTACGTCGTTCCGTCCGTAGAGGTAATTCTTTTTCTCCAAGGATATGGGTAAGGGATCCGATTCGTAGGTCTTACGTTTCATTTGATCGATGTACCAGTCGGTTCCCAGTAGACTTAAGTTACATACCCTTACATCGGTCCGGAAGCCTTCGACCTCTTGCACATACCACAGCGGGAACGTGTCGTTGTCCCCCCCAGTGAATAAAATGGCATTGGGGGCACAGGAATTCAGTAGGTTTTTGGCAAAGTCCACGGAGTGGTAACGGTGGTTGCGGTCGTGGTTATCCCAACCTTTGGCTACCATAATGATCGGTACTATCAGTCCAATAGCGGTGGCTGCGATGGCACGTGTGGCGCTGTTACTTAGCAATTTTTTAAGTAGATCGGCTATAAACATCACCCCTATACCGATCCAGATGGTGAATATATAGAACGATCCTACGTAAATATAGTCCCTTTCACGTGGCTCTTCAGGAGGTGAATTCAGGTAGATCACCAGGGCTACCCCCGTAAGGAAG
>JBAYRB010000477.1:0-3128 GCA_041676905.1 Spirosomataceae bacterium | reverse complement strand
GCGCAAGCTCAATTTGGATTTTTGATGAATGCTTTTGAATACGGTGCACCTCCACACGCGGGTATTGCGTTTGGTTTCGACCGTCTCTGTTCTATGTTTGGCGGAGCTGAATCCATCCGCGACTTTATTGCATTTCCGAAAAATAATTCCGGTAGGGATGTCATGATCGACAGCCCCTCCACAATTTCTGAAGAGCAGTTAAAAGAGTTGGGGATTGTCATTCAGGACGCATAAGATGAAATAAACTTTAACGATGTTTAAAAAAAAAGACCTTCTCAGGAAAACCCTTGCTTTATTAATCCTCTTTAGTGGATTTATTTTCGATGGTTTTGGCCAGTCTAATATAACTCCTGAAAAAGGATTGCAGTTTTATCGGCAAGCAAAGGCAGCAGGTTTAAGCGACGAAGAGATTCGTAACCTTGCACTGCAAAACGGTTTGACGCAATCCGAATTTTTGGAGCTGCAAAAACAACTGTTCGGAGAAGTGTCGGATAATGTACTCTCCGACTATCAAAGGGAAATGGGCTCGCTACGTGAATCGGTAAATATCCCAGTAGATCCCCCGTCTCCTGTTACACAGGACACGATGATTTCGACCCTTGAGTTATTTGGCTCCCAATTCTTTTCGCAAAGTGGAATTACATTTGAACCCAATATTCAGATACCGACCCCTAACAATTATGTACTTGGTCCTGGGGATGAGCTACTTGTCGACATTTCGGGGAATGCGGTAAAAAACTATAAAGTTCAGGTAACTCCTGAAGGAACAATCACCCTGGCCAATTTTCCGCCTTTACTGGTCGCGGGATTGACCATGGAGGACGTAAAAAGTCAGATCATCAGCCGGCTTAGAAATTCCTACTCGGGTCCAGGCATCCATATCAATGTTTCCTTAGGTAAAATACGCAGTATTCGCATTACGGTTACCGGAGAGGCCGTACACCCAGGCACCTACACTGTTTCCTCCCTGGCAACTGCTTTCCATGCGTTATATGTGTCCGGCGGACCGTCGGTGAGTGGTACCTTGAGGGAAATTGAGGTCATTCGGAACAATAAATCCATACGGAAAATCGACTTTTACAAATTCCTGATCCATGGGGATGTTTCAGACAACATCTTACTCCAGGATCAAGACATCATTTTTATTAAACCATCCCAAAGCTTGGTTACGCTGACCGGGGAACTAAAAAGGCCGGGTATATACGAAATGAAAGAGGGGGAAACCCTGCGTACAGCTATTCAATATGCTGGTGGGTTTACCAGTGAGGCCTATAGCAAACGGATAAGCTTGTTGCGAAACACAGGTCGAGAATACGAGTTGGATCAAATTGGAGAAGATCTTTACGAGACCTTTTCCCTAAAAAATGGGGATCGTTTTACAGTAGGACGTATTTTGGATCGGTTTGCCAATCGCGTTATCATTAAAGGGGCTGTTTATAGAGCAGGAGAATATCCTATTAATCAGAAGATTAGGACGGTACGACAATTAATTGAAGAGGCTGACGGTCTTACCGAAGATGCATTTTTAAATCGTGCAGTTCTTTACCGATTAAATGAATTTCGGGAACCCGTAGCACTAGCAATTGATCTGCGAAAACTATTAAGTGGAGAAATCGACGATATACGCCTGCAGCGGGACGATATTGTGGAGATTAAATCCATTCAGGACTTGCAAGAGGAAAGCCCTGTATTTGTTCATGGAGAGGTGCGGAATCCAGGTAAATATCTTTTCCGTTACGGCATGACCATTGGGGACCTGATCTTCGAAGCGGGCGGCTACACTCAAGCAGCAGCTCCCTATCGTATTGAAGTATCGCGACGGGTAAAATACGATACCTTAGATTTACCTTCTTCACAAAATATCCGAGTTTATCGTTTTGAATTATCCGACAATTTGGAACTGAGTAACGAAGAACGAAATTTTACTTTAGAGCCCTATGACCACGTTTTTATTCGCAATGCCCCACGGTATGAAAGTCAAAAAATGTTTGCGGTGCTCGGACAAGTTAAATATCCAGGAAATTACGCAGTCATTCAATCGGTGGACCGTATTTCAGATGCCATCCAACGTGCGGGTGGTTTGAAAGAAACAGCCTTCATTTCGGCAGCTCAATTTAAGCGAAAAGGGGAGACCATCGCGTTGAACTTGCAATCGATACTGGAGAATCCTAATCAATCGTCAAACCTTTTGTTGCAACAAGGAGATAGTCTGTTTATTCCTGAAAAACAGGAAACGGTGAAGCTTATCGGTGCCGTATTGAATCCTTCGTCGGTGAATTTTGATCCGCGATACAATGTAAAGGATTACCTTTCTCAGGCAGGTGGTTACACTGATAGCGCCAATAAAAAGAAATTATACGTTACACATCCCAATGGGATTACCGAGAGGACCAAACACTTCTTGTTCTTTAGAAGTTATCCTAAAGTAACCCCCGGAAGTCATATAGTAGTCCCCTTAAAGGAAGTAGATCCGAATAAGCAGACCTGGACACGTGGGGAAAGAATAATGCTAATTAGCTCTGTTACCACTATTAGTGTTACATTGGTTAGGGTATTACAAGAAATATGGTCTAAAAACTGACCCGTCTAAGTTGACCTTTTATTAAAAAAGAATGGAAACCGTTGAGATTCGACTTTCGGATATATTTCGATTCATAAAAAAATATATTCTCTTTTTTGTACTGGCAGGATTTTTCGGTATTCTCTTTGGGTATGGGTTATCGTATTTATATCAAAAGGAATACAAAGCTAGCACGCGGTTACTCCCAGAATATGCCTCCACGTCGGGTGGAGATTTGAATCAATTAGCCAACTTAGCCGGATTGTCATTGCGAGCTAGGACGGAAGCGATTCGTCCCGATCTCTATCCGGAAATCATTAGATCAAGCCAATTCATTATACAACTCCTACACCAGGACTTTAAAGATATAAATGGTAATACCACAAATTTGTTCACCTATTTCAGCAACAAATTAAAAAAGGAGGATGATTTTGAAATTAAACCCTTTAGTGCAGAACAAATTAGTGGAAAGGATACGGTCTTATTTTTAACTAAGGAACAGCAAATTTTGGTGAAGATTCTAAGGAGCCGACTTGCCGTTAGTTACGGTAAGATGGACGGTATCATT
>JBAYRB010000476.1:0-3128 GCA_041676905.1 Spirosomataceae bacterium | reverse complement strand
ATGATTTTTAATTAACCCCCCTATGAAAAACGATCTGGCGTCATTGTTTTCCATATGTTTCATTTTATCTCTCTAATTATTTTCCGGCTTTTACAAATGTGGCATATTTAATGGATAGATTCAACCACCGTGTAGCGGAAAAGATTTTCTTACTTACGTGACTGCAAACATTTTCCCCAATTTAATGGAAAGGGGCAATAACAGCAGTACTATGAATGCTAATGCATAAGATCCAAATGCCATACACCAAGCGGCATCCATGACGATGAGGGATATCACCCCTGCCTTAACCGCTTTTCCTATCTTGTTGCCAACGGGGGATTCTACCGCAGCCCACAAAGGCTTACCTATTAACACGGCATGCAATCCAATTAAAACCACAGCCATGACAAAATATCCATTTTTGTAAGCGATAATCCCTTGAGCAACATGTACGATCGCATAAAAAAGGCTGGCAAAATAAAGATAGATTCGTTTCCCGCCATGTACTTCATCCTGACTGATCAAGGTGATGGCTGCAATATAGATCAGCGGGATAAATCCCAATGGCCACCAGAGTTCTAAAGCTGCAGGTATGGCACTTACCCCTAAAAGCAGATTCCCACCTCGACAGAACCCCATGACCAAAGGACCAAACAACCGACTATGTTTCGCAAAGCGATTGTAAACGATTGTCGCAAGGGCAATAATGACGGCGATCCAGCCACTGATACGGCTGTAATTGACGGCTGTCACGATCCCGAATACCAACAGTAAAACTCCTAAGACAGCGGCTGTACGAAAAGAAATTCGTCCACTAGGAATAGGCCGTTCAGGTCGCTCAACAGCATCGATTTGGGCATCGAAAACATCGTTTAAAACCACGCCTCCAGCATATAGCCCTAGGGTACTGAAGATTAGCCAATAGGCATTTTCCCAATTAAACCCTACTCCCGCTATGGCAATTCCCGCTAAGATATCGGCTATCGCCGTTACTAGATTGGCCGGGCGCGTAAGCTGTAATGCCGCTCTAAATACCGTCATTTCCTCAACTCGGCAATTATTAAGAAATAAAGATGGAATTCTTTTCCACCCTCGGCTGCTGGCCGCCCCTCAAGATGCTATTCCCAAAAAACTTTTGATTCTGATCTATCTCCTGCTCGCCTTCAAAATCCGATACATCGATTTGCCCACTGAGCCCAAAGGCGTCAATGGCATTTTGATAGGTAACCTTATGAATCACTTCCGCATCTATTCCCTTCATTTTCATGAGGGCAGCGGTCTTTGGTATGGCCAATGGATCCGAAATCCCCCAGTCAGCGGCGGAATTCACCATTATCTTCTCAGCTCCATATTGCTCAACGATTTTGACCATACGTTCGTTACCCATTTTGGTAAAAGGATAGATCGTAAATGCCGCCCAAAACCCTTGGTCAAGCACACTCTTAACCGTCTCCTCATTATTATGATCGATCACCACCCAGCCTGGATCTAATCCATGCTCAAGCGCAATCGCCATGCTGCGCTCAGTGCCCCTCTTTTTGTCGCGGTGCGGAGTATGTACTTGGACCGGCAATTGAGCGGATTTTGCTAATTCCAATTGAAGTCGATAGTATTTTTCTTCCAGATCCGTCTGGTCATCAAAGCCAATCTCTCCTATTCCGACAACGCCTTCCTTATAAGCGTACAGAGGCAAAATTTCCATCACTTGCTCGGCTAAAGCCTCATTGTTTGCCTCACGGGAGTTTAAACCAATGGTACAATAATGTTTTATGCCGAATTGACTCGACCTAAATCGTTCCCACCCGATCAAACTGTTATAATAGTCCTTAAACGTTGACAAACCCGTGCGGGGCTGACCGACCCAAAACGACGGTTCGATTATCGCGACGATACCAGCCTCGTACATAGCTTGATAATCATCTGTAGTGCGTGAAACCATATGAATATGAGGATCAAAAAAACGCATCCCCTTAATCAAATCACGGTAATCGCTCCATTTCAGATCCTGGTGTGTGACTTGCGCTGCATGACCACCCTCATTTTCAAAATGGGAAGGATTTAACTGCGGGTGTTGTTGACAACTACGACACATAGCTACTCAATTTTCCGATTTCAAAATTTTTCCACGACAAATTACCCTTTTCAATTTCCTTCTTCAAAAGCGGGTAATTTTCCAACAATTCCGTTGCCGGCTCAAACTCTGAGAAATAACAAACCAAGGCAGCGGCCTGGCGATCTTCTTCCCTTGCCGACTTAAATAGCTTTTTCAGGTCGCTCAAAAGTTCTTCATTGATGAAGGGGATTACCAAACGCCAAACGCCGGGAGGAACGTGCCGACCGGCAGCCCATCGTTCATGCGCAAAGTCAATTAATATCCGGGTCAGTTCCGCATTTCGCCTTTCCTCCAAGCCATAAATTAATTCAACGGGCTTATCATTAAAAATAGATTTCATGATCAATTGGTTCCAGGCACCCTCGGGGAAATACTTGGCCGGATACGGATTTTGCAAAGCGATTGCGTCTAGGACTACGCCAATATTGGAACGAACCGCATCCGTTGCCGTGGCTAACCATCTTTCCGGATAACTAAGCACCCGTAAAGCCGAATACAATGCTACCAATTCGTTCATTTCCGCTGTTTCAAACAGGGTTTGGATCGTATGAACATAGTTTTGTTGGTCCGTATCGTCGAAAAGTGATAAAAGCCACACACGAGCTAATCTCACTACCGTCCAGTTGTTAACTGAAAAGCCCTCAAACAAATTTGACAATTGAGCGCTTTGCTGTTCACTAGGGTTCACCAACTTTTTGGGTAAATGCCGAGGAGCTGCCACAAAGGCGGTCATTACCTCCTTGATAGGTGCACTCTCCTTTTCATTTAACCAGTTTTTGGGCTCCTCCTCCAAATACTCTGCTAAAATTTCCCATAAAACCGGGGTTATTTTACTCATTATACACTTATTTTAAGAATTCATCAGATCTTCTATTTCTTCTCTTTCGATTGGAATATGTTCCATTAAATCTAGGTTACCCGTCTCAGTAATGAGAATATTATTCTCTAATCGTATCCCTAATCCCTCTTCTCTTATATAAATACCCGGTTCGCAGGTGAAAATCATTCCCGGTTCAAATCTTCGGTACTTATT
>JBAYRB010000475.1:0-3136 GCA_041676905.1 Spirosomataceae bacterium | reverse complement strand
GGTCGCTTCCTAGGGAATTTTGGTCCTACCGATCAAATTTTGGTCATTTATAAAGACGGAACCTACGAACTTACCAATTTCGATTTGACAAACCATTATGAGCCGTCGTTGGTCGTCACCATCGGTAAGTTTGCTCCCGATTTAATCGTCACGGCACTTTATTATGACGGAGCACAAAAAACCCATTACATTAAACGTTTTATGATAGAAACTTCCACGGCAGACAAGAAGTTTCTGTTTATTTCTGATGCGAGAGGCAGTAAATTAGTTCTTGCTTCTTTGGATAAGAGACCACGTTTACAACTTACCTTACAAAAGGCTCCGAAGGAGCCCATGGTGACCGAAGAATATTTGGCGGAAGATATGGTAGAGGTCAGAGGGTGGAGAGCGCTGGGTAACAAGATCGCTGCCGTAAAATTGAAGGAAGGAATTTGGTTAGAACCCCTACCAGAGGAGGAAAAAAATGAAACACAGGAGCCGCCGCCTGTGGAAGGTGATGAGGAGCCGGATCAAGGCAATGAGAAGGCAGAGGAAAAGGCGAAAGTTGAGTTGAATGAACCCGCTATGCCTACGAAGGAGGAGGAGGTTAAATCGGTAAGTCAGGAGAAAAAGATGAGTACAAAGAAAAATTCAAACGGTGCCGATCAAACCCAACTTGGCCTATTTGAATGATCTAAAACAAGAAGTTAAGGTTAGCGTTAGAAATAAGCTATGATAACCTGAATAACGAACGTCTATGGTTTTGCAGAGAACGGTAGCCCGGGCTGTTTTTTGGTGGTTTTGGATTGTTACTGCATTGGCTTTGATGGTACTGCTTTGCAACCTTTGGATCGTTAATCAGGCAAGACCCTATACTTATTTTTCAATGGATTCGCTACCTGTGCGGGAGGCAGCCTTGGTTTTAGGAACTAGTAAAGGCGTATCTGGTGGCGGGGATAATCTCTACTTTAAATACCGCATGGAAGCCACTTCGGCCTTGTTCAAACAAGGAAAGGTAAAATATTTAATCCTGAGTGGAAATAACGATTCTGAATATTATAACGAACCTCAGGATATGCAGACGGCCTTGCTATCCTTAGGTGTTCCTGCTGATGCCATGATCCTAGATTTCTCTGGGAAAAGAACATACGATTCGGTATTGAGAACAAAATACCTATTCAAAGAAGATAGTATTATCATCGTTTCACAAAACTTTCATACCGCAAGAGCTTTGTATATTGCCCACCAGGAGGGGTTGGACGCCATTGCTTTTGCAGCGCAAGATGTGCCCGACGGTTATTCTTACTTTACGCTGATCCGAGAATACTTAGCTAGGGTTAAAGCTATTTTAGACGTCCAATTGCTCAAACCCAGTACCAACCTCAGTTCCAACGAAGAGATCAAAAGATTGGAATAAAGAAATCACCTCCGAAAAAGCTATGCAATCGGAGGTGACGTTAGCTAGTTTCCTAAGGGTAATCAATAGGTTCCGATAAAGAATGACCCGGAATTTCCTGTTAATGCCGCCCCCTTGATGACCTCGTTTGTTTTCCAGTTAATAACATAGAGACGACCATTTTCACCCGGTGGCGTCAAAGGTATATAGACGTAATCTTCGTGTACGGCTATGTTCTGATATTGCCCAAAATTCAACGTGGCCTCATAGTCGTTTGCGATGGGCATAGCCGTTTTATTATCAAGGTCGATCATTGCGATATAACCGCCATTTCCTCCCAAGTTATATAATACCACGCCTTTCCCATCTTTGATATAACGAAAAGCCTGAATGCGAGCGTTGGATACACCTAAGGCCTGATCTAGACTAAAATGATAGTCGTCGTATTCGTTTGTGTTTTTGTTAATACGCAATATGTCCTGCCCACTCGTGGCTGTGGCTTGATAGACATGGCCATCCGTTCCTACATATTGCGTCATGGTCCGATAGCTATGGTTGTTAACCTTGCTCAATGGGGAGAAAATCAATTTGGGATTTTGCAGTGATGGGTAGTCGACAACCAGTGTCAGTGTTCCTACAGTTCGGTTGGCGTTGTCATTAGCCCAAACAGGATTCCCGCTTTCATCGAACGAAAGTTGATTGGGGTTTACCTTACTGAGGTTGCAGCCAATAAAGAGTTTGTTTTTGGCTTGGTTTAAGACAGGCACGTCAATTCGACCCACGGAGTATCCCTCTGCTTCCAATTCGGCGGGAAGTGGAAAGTCAAATTCGGTGGAGTTAACTACACGTGCGTCCTTCAAATCGATATCGGCAATACGAACTTTGCCTCGTGTGTATTTATAGACCAGATTGGGAGCAACACCTTCGTAAACAGTTGTGTTTCCGGTCAAGTGAACCCCAATCCCAATACCTTCTGCGGCTTTCACCCAGCGTGGCGACGTGCCGATCAGATCGGACAGATCCAACTCGTCGCCGGTATCGACAAAATTCTTCCCTCCTTTAACCAAATATTTGTTAAACACTCCGCCGTCTTCTCCGGTGTATTGGATATTGTAGAGCTCAGTACCCTCTTCCGATGCTTGTACTCGAGCTGTTCGGGCGGATCTTAGGCCGAAGCCATTTTGATAGATATTCAGGGTGTAACTCGGATCAATTGCTTCCTCTAAAGTCAATGCATAAGCTAAGGTTCCTCCGTTACCGGGTGTGCCTTCAGCATCCGGAATGGAAGCTGTCAGTGTAATGTAATTGCGGCCTTCGTCAATGGGTTCAGGTTTGAGATCTTCCGGTCCGTCGTCTTTACAGGCATATAAAGAGCTCAAAGCGATGAGCGTAGTGAAAATAATAGCTCTTGTTGGTTTTATATTCATTGGTATAAATCGGTTATAAAAATTTACTGATTGTATAATTCAATTTAACAGAGATGCTTCTTCCGGGTTTTTGGACCCCGAAATTGTCGTAGATTTCCGCATTAAGTACATTTTTGACATCCAAACTGAGTACCAATTTTCCGTTCGGAAATCGATAACTTCCACCGATATCGTGAGACCATTGTGTAGGTGTGGTAAACCATTCGGAATCCATCCAGATGGTTTTAAAAGGGGCAACATAGCCTGAGGTATAATACAGGTTCAGGATAGACTTCCTTTGAAATATATGGTCGAGACGGTACTGAATGTTGCTGTTAACGGTGAAGAAAGGTTC
>JBAYRB010000474.1:0-3143 GCA_041676905.1 Spirosomataceae bacterium | reverse complement strand
TGAAACTTTCGAGGGCTCCTTTTAAATCTCGGCTTTGGAAATATTTTACGCCTTGATTGATAAAGGCATCGTAAAGTGATGTTTGATTTTCACCACTTAATATTTCGCTGGCTTCTTTGGCGAGTTTTCCGGGAGCTCCTTTTTTATTGACGTCCAGTTCAACTACTTTTTTATAAGCTTCGACAGCCTTATTGGCCGCATTGGCGTCAATGACATCCGAGGTGTCACGTAACAGAGCGATATTTTCATATAATTTCGCCCGTTCCATCCAGGTTGCTGCTTTGGCAGAGGCTTTTGCGTCCTGAATTTTGGCATCAGACTTTTCCTTGTCCTTTTTATACTGCGTGATCAAGGCTCCTTCCAGTAGGTCCTGAGCGAAGACAGGTGCAGCCAGCAGCGTTAGTATTAAACAAACAAATACTCTTTTCATAGGTAATTAAAGATGGTTAAAATTGCTATTCTTCCGTTTCATTGTTGTTTTCGTCATTTTCGATCACCTGGTCTGACACACCGTTAGACGCTGAACCTTCTTCCTCTCCTACTTCGTCATCATTAATAAGTCGGGTAACTGATGAAATTTCATCTCCGGCACCTAACCGGATGAGACGGACACCTTGCGCGTTTCGACCTGTCAAGCGTATGTCTGTCACAGCCATACGGATAGCGATTCCATTTTTGGTAATGATCATCAGATCATCATTATCGGTCACCTCCGCAATGGAAACGAGTTTTCCAACTTTTTCCGTTGCATTCAGGGTAATTACACCCTTACCGCCACGGTTGGTTATCCGGTAATCTGCAATATCGGAACGTTTTCCATATCCATTCTCGGAAACCACCAGCAACTGGGAGTCTTCTCGGGAAATGCAGACCATTCCGATCACTTTATTATGCTGATCTCCGTCTAAGTTAACGCCGCGAACCCCCGTTGCAGTACGTCCGATAGGTCGAACTGTTTTTTCGTTGAACCTCACTGCCCGGCCTGCACTCGTAGCAATGACAATTTCATTTTCTCCGTTGGTTAAGGCGACATCGAGTAGCCGGTCACCTTCATTGATATTAATGGCGATAATTCCGTTTTGCCTTGGTCTTGAATAGGCCTCCAAAAGGGTCTTTTTGATAATACCCTGTTCGGTACACATGATGATGTAGTTATTGTTGATATAATCATCATCATTTAATGTTTTAACATTGATCACACTGCGTATTTTATCACCGGGTTCAATGTTAATTATATTTTGGATTGGTCGTCCTTTTGCACCTTTGTTGCCTTCGGGCACCTCATAAACTTTCAGCCAATAAAGTTTTCCAAACTCCGTGAAGAAAAGGAGATAATTGAGCATGGAAGCCGAGAAGATATGTTCGGTGAAGTCCTCCTCTTTGGTTCGTACGCCACGGGCTCCTACCCCACCCCTGCTTTGGGTACGGTATTCGTTGAGTAGTGTTCTTTTGATATAACCTTGATGGGAGATAGTGATGAGCATCTGCTCATCGGCAATCATATCTTCGTCGCTAAATTCTTCGGCTGCATAAACGATTTCCGTTCTTCGCTGGTCGCCGTACCGGTCCTTAACTTCGGTGAGTTCGTTTTTAATGATTTCGTATTTTCGATATTCATTGGCAAGAATATCTTTCAAATCCGCGATCAATTTGACCAATTCTTCATATTCCTGAACAATTTTTTCTCTTTCCAGACCGGTCAAACGTTGCAGACGCATGTCTAGAATTGCTTTCGCCTGTATTTCCGAAAGGTTGAATTGTTCAATCAACCCTATTTTGGCTGTTTCAGGGTCTCTAGATCCTCTAATTAAAGCGATCACTTCGTCGAGGTGATCTAGAGCAATCAGCAAACCTTCCAGGATATGAGCTCGTTTTTCGGCTTCCTTGAGTTCGTATTCGGTACGTCGGGTTACCACTTCCAGGCGGTGTTCAACGTAATAACGAATTAGATCTTTGAGGTTGAGTATTTGCGGTCTCCCCTTTACAAGGGCTACGTTATTAACACTAAAGGATGATTGTAATGGGGTATACTTGTAAAGGTGATTAAGGACAATATTAGGTATAGCCCCTTTCTTCAGGTCGAAAACGATCCGCATTCCATCCCGATCCGACTCGTCCCGAATGTCGGAAATTCCGTCAAGTTTTTTCTCGTTAATAAGGCTAGCGATTTTCTCGATCATTTGTGCCTTATTGGTCATATAGGGAATTTCGGTAAAGATGATTTGTTCCTTACCGGTTTTGGTTTCTTCAAAATGTGACCTTCCTCTGACGATAACCCTTCCCCGTCCGGTTTCAAACGCATTCCGTACTCCTTGATACCCGTAAATGATACCTCCCGTTGGGAAATCCGGTGCTTTAATATGTTGCATTAGCTCCGCTACTGTGATATCGGGGTTGTCGATATAGGCAATGGTCCCGTCGATGACCTCGCTAAGATTATGCGGAGCCATATTGGTGGCCATACCTACGGCGATTCCCGATGAACCATTGACCAAGAGGTTAGGGAATTTAGCGGGTAAAACCGTGGGTTCTTTTAGGGAATCGTCAAAATTGGGTTGAAAATCAACAGTTTCTTTATCGATATCGGCTAATAACTCGTCGGCCAATCTTTTCAAACGGGCTTCCGTATACCGCATTGCCGCAGGAGAATCCCCATCTACCGAGCCGAAGTTACCCTGTCCATCGACCAACAAATAGCGAAGGGACCACTCTTGAGCCATCCGTACCATGGTGTCATAAACGGAGGCATCGCCATGGGGGTGGTATTTTCCAAGAACCTCACCAACAATACGAGCCGACTTTTTATGGGGGCGGTTGTATCGTACCCCAAGTTCTTCCATTCCATACAATACCCTTCTATGTACCGGTTTTAATCCATCTCTCACATCAGGTAAGGCACGGGAAATAATGACGGACATTGAATAGTCGATATACGCACCGCGCATTTCGTCCTCGATATTAATCGGTATTACATTTTGTCCGGATGATGATTCCTCCATAAAAAATTACTATGTTGCTATATTCGTTTTTACTTCTCTTAAAAATATGGCAAGGTACCTAAATTAATCTGAATAAGCCACAATTTCGATGGTCCAAATTACGGAATTAATCCTTTCTTAAACAAAAAAAAGCCGTTTTGGAGG
>JBAYRB010000473.1:0-3146 GCA_041676905.1 Spirosomataceae bacterium | reverse complement strand
GGTATCGGTAAATGACGCCGCACGTTGGCTTGAAATCCCTTTGGTTGGTTATCGCTTTCAACCTTCGGAATTCGCCAAAATCGCCCTGATCACACACCTTGCCTTAGTCTTGGCAAGGCACGTGAAAGGTACCTGGACTCCCAAGGAACTTCTTAGAGAACCCATTGCCCTTATCGGTATTATCTGTTTCTTGATCGCATTAAGCAACGTATCTACGGCCGTACTACTCGGAGCGGTTTCATTTTTACTACTTTTTGTCGGTAAGGTTCCCATCCGTTATTTAGCTTTAGCTGTAGCCGTTTTAGTTTCAGTGGGTGCTTTAGCCCTATCCTTAAAATTAGGCACTCGTACCGGTACAGCTGCCAAACGTATGGAGGTGTTTATGAACCGCGATACGGTAGATTACCAATCGATGCGTTCTTATATGGCCATGGCCGGGGGAGGCTTATTAGGGAAGGGAATAGGGAAAAGTACGGAGCGAAGATTCCTTCCTGCCTCAAATAAGGATTTTATCTATGCTATTACGGTAGAGGAAGGGGGAACCCTAATCGGAGCGTTTCTCATCTTCCTTTATTTGGCTTTACTATACAGAGGGTATCGGGTATTGAAAAATTCCCAAAAACCTTTCGGTGGTCTATTATCGATGGGGCATACCATCGGTATAGTATTCCAGGCATTGAGTACAATGGCCGTAACCGTAGGGCTGTTCCCGGTAACCGGACAAAACCTTCCCTTATTCAGTTTAGGGGGTAACTCAATGATACTCACTGCTCTAGCTATGGGGATGGTATTGAGTGCCAGTCGCGGAGAACTCGAAGAAAACAACGTTTAATAGCACTTTTTAAAAAGTTTGATTTTGAATTCATCCCGGATAATCATCAGTGGTGGTGGCACGGGTGGGCATATTTACCCTGCTATTGCCATTGCACATGCGCTGAAAGAAATGCAGCCCGATGTCGAATTACTCTTCGTCGGAGCGCTTGGAAAAATGGAAATGGAGAAAGTTCCCAAAGCGGGCTTTCCGATCGTCGGGTTACCGGTCGTAGGTCTTCAAAGAAGCTTGTCACCCGCCAACTTTTTGTTCCCAATTCGCCTGCTGAAAAGCCTTCGCAAGGCAGCTCAGATTATAAAAGATTTCCAACCTCAGGTAGCAGTTGGGGTGGGAGGATTTGCCAGCGGTCCCTTGTTGCAAATGGCCTCGTTAAAAGGAATCCCCACGCTAATTCAAGAACAAAATTCTCATGCAGGACTGACCAATAGGTTACTTGCCAAAAAAGCTGCCCGCATCTGTGTGGCCTACCCTGATATGGAGAAATTCTTCCCAAAAAATAAAATATTACTCACCGGAAATCCGGTACGCCAGGATATTTTAGAATTAGAGGGAAAGCGAAATACAGGCATGGAACATTTTGGGCTCGATCCTGAAAAAAAGACGCTTTTCGTAATGGGGGGAAGCCTCGGGGCAAAAACCATAAACGAAAGTATCGTCACTAACCTGGCTGCTTTGGCAGAGCAAAACATACAAGTCGTTTGGCAGACTGGGAAATTGTTCATTGATGAAGCTAGAAGAAAAATCGCTGCGCTGGGATTAGGCCAACAAATTAAGGCTTTCGAATTCATTTACGAAATGGATTTGGCTTATGCAGTTGCCGACCTCGTCGTTTCGAGAGCGGGAGCCTTATCCGTTTCTGAAATATGCCTAGCAGGAAAACCGTCTATTCTAGTCCCCTACCCCTATGCGGCCGAAGATCATCAAACCAGCAATGCTCGTGCGTTGGTAGAACGAAAAGCTGCGCTGATGGTGGCAGACAGTCAAGCTGGGGAATTGCTTTACGATACCATTGTGAAATTAACGAACGACCCATCCCTCCGTGAAGAACTGTCGCAAAATTGTAGACCGTTAGGCTTTCCGGACGCCTCTCGTCGTATCGCTGCTGAAATATTGAAATTGATTTAAAAAACTAGTCTTTTCCAAGAGAAAACGGTTTATTAAATCCTTCAGCCCGAGATGGCGTTAAGACTATATCTACTAATTTTGAAAATCAATTCAACCCTGTATATGAGAAAAAGATTAGTTAGAATATTCCGGGATCAGCTATCACCTGTCGATAAAGTCGAAATCCCTAAAGATTATCCCATTAGCGTTGTCCTTAAAACCGGTGACACACTCTATGGGAAACTGGAAGATCGAAACGAAAATCAGCTACAGTTGCAGGACGGTCGATTTCACCGCCATATCATCCCCGTGCCCGACATAGATTTGATCATTTACGACTTCAGAGACAGGAAAATCTAGAATTTATGCTTACCCACCTTTCGATAAAAAACTATCTTCTGATTGACAACCTGGAATTAAACCTCTCTTCCGGACTTACCATTATCACGGGTGAAACCGGAGCGGGTAAATCCATTTTGTTGGGAGCAATTGGCCTGTTGCTAGGACAGCGGGCTGAAACTAAAGTGTTATTTGATAGCCAAACAAAATGTATCATTGAGGGGACGTTTGCTATTTCAGGATATTCTCTCGAAGAATTTTTCAATGCCGAAGAGTTGGACTATTCCGAAACAACGCTCATTCGGCGGGAAATTAGTCCAGCCGGGAAGTCCAGGGCTTTTGTAAACGACACGCCAGTCACCCTTGATGTATTAAAGAAAATTACAGAGCAATTGGTCGATATACACTCCCAACACGACTCTATTTTACTCGGGGAGGGCGCGGTTCAGATCGAATTGATGGATGCCTTTGCAGGCAATTCGTCACTACGGAGCACTTATAGTCAGGATTTTAAGGCTTGGAAACAGGCAGAAGCGTCGTTAGAAAATTTGGTTCGCCGGGCTGGTGAACTACGAAAAGAACATGACTACGATCGCTATCTTTGGGAAGAACTGGACAAAGCTCAACTCATTGAAAACGAGATAGAGGAGCTGGAAAAAGAACTCGCGATTTTGGAAAACGCTGCTGAGATTAAAACACGTTTTATACAGGCTTACCAAAATCTGGAAGGTTCGGAGTTTTCAGTTTTATCGCTAGTGAACGAAGCATCGCAACTACTTTACCAGGTAAATCGGATGACCCCGGTTTACAAAGAGCTTTCAGATCGCCTTGAAGATGTTTTGGTAGAATTAAAAGATCTCTCCGGTGAAAT
>JBAYRB010000472.1:0-3146 GCA_041676905.1 Spirosomataceae bacterium | reverse complement strand
TAGTCGGTAAACCGCCGGAGAACGAACCTCATTTTCCAATTTCGTTAAAGTCAGTTTCAGTTGCTCCGAACCGATTAAATGGACTCTCCCCAGCTGTTGTGAAAAGACGTTGTAAAACTGTTTCCCAACCTGCTTGAAATTTTCCGGCCAAGCTTTCAGCAGGTCTTGCATTCGTTGATAATCGATATGATTCAGCTCTGCAAAGTTTTTTCGTTTCGCCCAACCATGATTTGCCCCTATTTGCAGGGCATAAGAAAAATACTGTGCGGCCACCCTTTTCGCTTCCTCGGCTTTCGGTAGGGGAAAAGACTTTAAGATATTGTGCAACGGTACGGCAGGGTCCGTAGGTCGGGAGGTGAGATAGAGTTCCTTAACACTTACACCCGCTATGTTTTCATCAAAAAGAGCCTGTTTAAAAGCCTTTAATTCTGCAACCAGCCGGTCGGTTAAGCGACATTCTTTCAGAAACTCCCTTTCCAAATAGACTGCATCGATGCTATAGTTTTCTTTTCGATACGTTTCAAGATTCTCCACTTGCCTTGCCATTTGCTGATACAAGGCACTTCGATCGATGATATGATCGTGAATCAAAGCTGTAAAATCACCGAGTCCCGCCTGATGCATCCGTGCATGGACCACATCCAGAGCGGCTCTTTTTTGACAAACTAGGAGCACCCTTTTACCGCTAGCAGCAAAATCCGCCATCATATTGCAGATTAGCTGAGATTTCCCCGTGCCCGGAGGACCTTGTACGATTATATTTTCCCCCTGTTTGATACGAGCCATCGCTTCTTCCTGAGAAGAATCAATAGCAAAGGGCGATAACATATCCTCTTCCCGAAAGTCGGAGGTCGACGGCTCTTTCGGCTCGAAACCTTCAAATTCTATTTCCTGCTGGATCAAATACCGGTAATCTTCCTCCAAATAGGAACCGGTTTGAGGAAATACGCCTAGCACGGCTTCCGGCTGAAGTTTAAGCTCTCCCTCTTTTTCTAGTAATTCCAAGTCCCGGCTCCTTAGAGCCTCAAAGGGGCGGAGCCGATCTTCAAAAAGTTCCTGGTTAAAATTGATATCAAAAGGTGACTCTTTCAGCCATTTGTAAAGTTCGGTTCGAAAAATGGTGATATTGGCGGGAAAGTCGCTAAAATCAGTATCCAGAATTTCATCGCTGACCGGTACTTCGTGAAATTGACTGTAGGCTAGAGCAAACGAACGATTTAAATGTGGACCTACTTCGGCATTGCTTCTGAGGCACCACTGTCCCTGGTCAACTTCGAGAGCCACCGGGAAAAATAAAAGGGGGCCATGCACCACCTGCCCGTTTGCAAATTTCCCTCGAACAAATGGGAAGCCTATAAAAAGGTTACGACTCCCGCGTTCCTCCTCAATAAAATCAACCGTCCTGGCAATCTTCCGTAGCCTTTTGCTCAACTGATTGACTTTTTCGTAACGAGGGTCTACTACATCACAAAGCGCTATTCTCTTTCTACGCTGGACTACCTGGTGCAATAGGTCAAAGGATGAAGAATTCAATAAAAAGTCAGCATCGTGCAAATCGACAAACTGCTCCGAAACCAGTCGAGGCAACAAAAGAGATTTGTTACGACTGGACAGATTAGTCAGACGTTTCAGGTAATTTTTGAGAATACGGCTCATTTAATAGCTTCAAATACGCTTTGGTTGATGTGGAAAGTCTTACATCATCAGTATTTCGACTCCGCTGTTTTAAAACAGGCAGGATTTAAAGTTAACGTAATATAAGGCCAATACGTATGATAGGTCAAATAGTTTTTAGGAACTGAAAAAGCTATTGGATTAAAATAAAAACATGTTCCTCTAGGGCACAAATTAAGGAAGGTTGTTGTTGATTAGACTATGGAAGTACAGGAATTTCAACCAAGTGAAGACGCACTTTACTTTAGAATCGGTGGCGATGAAACGCTGCGCAAGATGCTCGACATTTTCTACGATCAAGTCTTTTCCCACCCTTTGATAGGTCGTCTTTTCAAGACGGATAAAAACGTGATTAAGGAGAAGCAACGACTTTTTCTAACCCAGTTTTTAGGTGGTCCTCAGTTGTACTCGGAGGTCTACGGTCATCCCCGAATGCGCGCACGGCACCTCCCCCATCCAATTACCCAGGATGATGCTTATGCTTGGTTAGAATGTATGGCCCATGCCATCAATTCCTTAGAAATTTCAGAAGATCTCAAACAAGAGCTCTTCGCACGCTTTCCAAGAACCGCCTACTTTATGGTGAACCAAGAAGCTTAGGTTTCTCCAATTGGACACGAGAATAGGGAAATGGCCTACCTGTTTGGCCTTACACCGCCCATCTCCAATGTTTTTCGTTCCCGTCTATCTCCCCCTAAAGAAAACCCCCGTAGGGGTGCCATTATTGCCGATACATAATCCGCACACGGCATCCACAACCCCGTAGGGGTGACATGATATAATCCGTCCGTTTTTTGGAAATACCCCCATCTTTTGCCCCATAGTCCGTCCCAAAAAACCACCCGTCCACCTGCGCTTAATCACCAACCACAAAAAAAAACCGTAAGGCCCATTCCCTACGGGTATTCTCTCCATTTATCCTTCTTTGTAATTCCCTATTTCAGCTGGCGATGTCGCCGCTCAGAATTATTTCCCTGCTACAATCCGTCTTTCTTTGGCCGGCGTATCCAGTTGAACCGCCTGGGCTACTTTCTCTTTTTCATTCGACACTTCGACGATGTAATGACCATCGGGCAAAGCATCCATATCGATTTTCAAACCGCTCACCTCAGCCGAGCGGGCGGTACGTTGCTCCAGGACGATCTGATTGTGGGTATCTTTTACCACCACCTTAGCACCCTTGGGCGATTTATTCTCTACAAAAACGTTGAGTTTGCCATCTTTTGAAAAATACATACCCGTTTTCAACGTCGCTTTAGTATTGGGTACGGTAGCACTGGCAAAATAAGGAGCAGCGAAGATCAACGTTGCGACGGCGAATAATTTTAAGCTAGTTTTCATGGTTGTCTTTTTTAGAAATGGCTAATTGTTTTCGTTTTGGATGATTCAAAATTATAGCCAAAAAACGCCCTTGAAAACCGTTTTGGGGTGAATGGTTTAAACGCCTGGATGAATGGATATTTTTAAGGGTG
>JBAYRB010000471.1:0-3147 GCA_041676905.1 Spirosomataceae bacterium | reverse complement strand
GTACTGCCAATAGGCGGGAGAGTAGGTAGCTGCCGGGCCTCTTTTATTTTATAACCCATCCCTCTTAAAAGAGGGCTTTTTTTTAACGTGGTGAGTCGCTACATCGGTACTCGATATGATTCCTCCTCTGGTATTTACAACTCCGAATATCCAAACTCAATCTGATCATTTCTCAAAATCAAAATCCTAGTACTTTGTGCTAATAACAGGCCCACTTTACGGTATTGAAGATTACTCACTAAGTGGTGGCTCTTATGCCGAGTTTTACAAAATTGGGATTGACTGTTAAAGAGTTTGTGTGAAAGATGTAACAAGGTTCAGCGTTACTAAAAAAAACTGGCCAATGAACATTACCGGGTTTGGAAACTAGTGTTCGGGTTAGTTTGTGTCACTAGGGTTAGGTATGATAAGGAGTTTTGTATGGAATATAGTGTAGCACTAGGAATGGTATCATCTAAGAGAATTCCAGTACCATTAGGGGGGGATCTAATCGAGCAAATGTTTATTGCTAAAGAAATCGGTTATGATTCAGTGGAGCTCCATATTCCTCATCCGAGTGTAATCAATCTCAAAGAAGTACAAGAGAAAAAAAACACACTGGGGTTGAAGATATCCACCATAGGGACAGGATCAATTGTTGCAACCCGTGGACTTACCCTCACCGATGCAGATCCGACTAACCGCCTAGAGCTTCTGAGAATTTTAAAGGAATTCATTGATTGCGCTCAGGTGTTAGGATCTAACGTAACTATTGGAAGTGTTAAAGGAAATTCTGCGGATGGCTTTGGTTCTATTGAAGGGGATGCATTGTTAGGAAGCGCTATGCAGGAAATTTCAGCGTACGCAGTGGAGAAAGATGTCATTCTTCTTCTTGAAGCAACCAACCGATACGAGAACAACATTTTAAATAGAGCGGAGGAAGTAGTTTCTTTAATTTCCCGCTATAAGCTAGAGAATACGCAAGCCCTCTTAGATACATTTCACTGCAATATCGAAGAGCCGCGGTTTAGTACGTGCATTGTCGAAACAGGCGACCTGCTTGGTCACATCCACTTTGCGGATAACACCCGATTGTACCCTGGTGCTGGAAGTATGCGCTTAGCGGATATTGTCTCTCAGGTAAAAGCGATCAACTATGACGGTGTGCTTTCTATTGAGTGCCTTCCTGAACCCAATGGTATTGAGGCAGCTACCCGAGCACTCGACTTTTTGAGACGTAATTTCGGGTAAGACGCGGTATACCGCCAATACCCTTCGCTAAAAGATAGGTTTGTCCATTTTATGACTGGGTATCAAATGGAGTAATAATTCCAATTTCTACTTCCTCATCGCCTTCTGGAATAATCGTAACTGTTTGAGTTGCTGCTGAGATAAAAAATGAATCGAGGGGACCAACGCTTATGGTGATACCGTCACCTAAAACTTGAGCTCGGCCTGCGAAGCATACACCGACAGCGAATGTTCCGTCCATTGGTATAGCCGTACTGCTCACTACTTGAACAAGGTCGATAGAGAAACATCCTGAAAGTGAGCCTTCTACAAGCTTAAACCGTCGGTAGGAGGACGATGATTCAATGAGTTTTTTCTTAAGAAAAAAGTTGGTTTTTACTTGATCAACGCTATACCCTTGATAATCGAAAATATCTAAACAAAAATCGATGCCTCGCTGCATAAACCGTGCTTCAGGAGGAACAATTATTCCTTCACGGTTAAATTCACATCGAACTACGAGATCAGACGGTTCCATGACTTCAAGTAGCAGCAACCCTTCGCCGATTGCATGAGGTACTCCCCCCGGAATATAGACGACGTCACCAGGTTCAACGGGGATCTTATCAAAACAAGCGAGGATTGCATCTGTGTCTTGCTCTTCAATCATCTGCTTCCATGTTTGTTTATCCTTTGGAGGACGTTGGAATGCCAAATAGATGTAAGGATCTTTAACCGATTCACGGGAGCCAAGGATGTAATAACACTCAAATTTACCGTTTGGCAAGCCCATATGTTGCTGGGCAAACATTTTTGTCGGGTGGGCTTGAATATGTAGCCGCATTGCCGAATCAATCCATTTAGTTAGAAACCCAAGAGAATCAGCTGATTGATTTGAGCCGATGTAAAACATTGGGTTAGATGATATGAGATCCTTCAAACTTACCGTTGAATTAATCATCGAAAGGCCTTCGTTGGCAATAGGGGCAAGTCCTGGGTTGGATGCGTTAACAAGCGAGCATATCCAATCTTCCGGATAATTAGAATCTTTAGGATTTTCTTTACCCTGTATCGTGTCGAGAATTTTGCCTCCAGAATAGTTTCGGCGCACTCGATTTGCAGACATTTTTAAAAGAGGGATATTCATGTGTTGTAACTCCTGTATGCCCGTGACTACGAAAGTCATCAGACAAATGTATATATATTCTAAAGGTACTTACTCGTAAAGAAAAGGATTATTTTTAAAATTAACGTAATCAAAAAGTTTTTACATTAAACGCGAATTTAAATTTTAGATTCATGCTAGCAGCATTGGATCGTCGTGACCCAAAAAAGTATACGAACGAAAGGTTGATATAGTATTCAGTAATTAAAATACGGTTTAAGAAAGTAAAAGACATCGGTAAGAAACAGGGAATAATAGGAAGGCATCTACATGAGTGCAAGAATGTCCTGTTTTAAAGTATGTTCTAAGTCTTGTATCTTTTAAGTAGGTATCGTTAAAACAACCTAAACTTACGGATAGAATATCGATTAATAGATTGTAAATAAATATTATAACTAATTACAGAATAACAAATAACAATATATTAAACGAAGGGTTATGGTACAGACATCCCTTCTTCTGTTTCACGAGTACTAGGTCGAAAGTTATTGATTCTTTTGATTTCGGCTCTTTAGCGTCGATTAAAAAGAGTTAGGCAGCAAAAATGCACAATGCATTTATAGTGTTTTATTAACGCTACTCATTAATTGACCGATTAAGATTTGAAATTGAGTGCCCCGTGTCTTGGTTTTAGTGAATCCTGCCTATAAATGAAATTAGTTAGACTTCTTAATTCCTATTGAAATACACGGTGTTTAGTTGGAGGGATTTAGCAAAAATATTTAAAATATTTTTCTTGACATTCTATAAATATTCATCTAATACTTTAAAAG
>JBAYRB010000470.1:0-3153 GCA_041676905.1 Spirosomataceae bacterium | reverse complement strand
TGAAAAAAGTACTTTTTATTGATCGTGACGGCACTATCATTGTTGAGCCGCCAACTGATTTTCAGGTCGATTCCCTGGAGAAACTCGAATTTTTACCAAAAACCATTTCCAATTTACGTCGTATCGCAGAGGAGGGCGAATACGAATTGGTCATGGTGACCAATCAAGACGGCTTGGGAACTTCGTCCTTCCCCGAAGAAACATTCTGGCCGGCTCATAATAAGATGTTGAAGACGCTCGAAGGGGAGAACATAACCTTTGCGGCTATCCATATTGATCGGCACTTTCCGGAAGATAATTCACCCAACCGCAAACCGGGCATCGGTATGTTGGGACAATATTTTGATCCCAGTTATGACCTAGCCGGCAGTTACGTTATTGGGGATCGTATTACTGACATCCAACTGGCCGCTAACTTAGGTGCTAAAGCCATTTTTATCGGCTCGGAAGAGGCCGTTAAGGACCTGGACGAAAATCTCCGAAACGCCCTGGCCTTAGTAACGACCGACTGGGACGAGATTTACGAAAAAGTGAAACTTCCCGAACGAAGGGCTCAGATTGAACGAAATACAAGAGAGACCCAGATCAAAATTGAACTTAATTTAGATGGCACTGGCTCGTCTTCCATCGATACCGGATTGGGTTTTTTCGACCATATGTTGGATCAAGTAGCTCGACACGGAGGCATCGATCTCAACATTGAAGTTAAGGGAGACCTTCATATCGACGAACACCATACCATCGAAGATACGGGACTAGCCTTGGGCGAAGCCTTTCGGAAAGCGTTGGGCGACAAAAAAGGAATAAGCCGCTATGGCTTCCTCCTCCCCATGGACGATGCCCTTGCACAAGTGGCTATCGACTTCTCGGGTAGGCCTTGGTTGGTTTGGAATGCCGATTTTCATCGCGAAAAAGTGGGTGACATGCCAACGGAAATGTTTCACCATTTCTTTAAATCATTTAGCGACACCTCCCTCTCCAATTTGAATATCAAAGCCGAGGGAACCAACGAACATCATAAAATAGAAGCCATTTTCAAAGCTTTTGCAAAAGCCATAAAAATGGCAATAAAACGGGATATCAATCAGCTGAACGTACTACCATCAACGAAGGGCGTATTGTGATTTTTTTGTTAATATCCCGTTAACGAGATGTATTGTCACAAATTTTTGTTTTATTTTTGTTTTGGGTCTAAAAAATTTTTGCGTTATGTACATGACAATTATAATGATCGTCTTCTATGTAGTTCTGCTAACTGCTTCCTTTTATGTGGGAAGATGGCTGGAAAAACATGAAAGAAATTATAATCCCAAATAAGTACGATCATTCACTTCGATTCTAACAAGATTATAAGTTATCCAGTGTGAAACTATTTCGTCAACTACTCTATTTTTCAATGATGCTATACTTCCTGGGTATTGTCACGGGAAGTATAGCATCACTGTTGACGAATTATAAACTAAAAACCTCCTTAATCATCGAGGCAGATGAAGAAGCTAGTAATCCGGTAAACACACAAAATCTCATCGAAGAAGATGTGATTTGTCACGAACATTCGTTCGCGCCGGATGTTTCGAATTTTGCTCATTTCTCCTCTCATTTATCTTTCTATAAGACACCTGCTATGCTCGATGTAGCCCTAAGCATGGTGGCTCCCCCTCCTGAACGGGCTTAGGATTATCTAATTGTTTTTGGGGTCGGTATGTGCCGATCTAATTACGGCTATTAGGGCTTGCAAAACCTTTCCATAAGGTCAGCCCCTATTGTATGCCATGAAATCCATCTTGAAAAACTTAACAATTGAGATTATGCCTAAGTCATTTAAAGATTTATTCGTCAATAATCAGAAGTGGGTAGAGAGCAAACTGGCTCAAGATCCTTTATATTTTGAAAAATTAGCCCAAGGTCAAGAACCTCGCTTCCTCTGGATCGGCTGTTCTGACAGCCGAGTGCCGGCCAATGAAGTTACCGGCACAGAGTCAGGTGAAATTTTTGTACATCGTAATATCGCCAACATGGTGGTTAATACAGATATGAACCTACTGAGTGTCCTTGACTATTCCATCAACGTACTGAAGGTCAAACACGTGATGGTAGTAGGCCATTATGGATGTGGTGGTATCAATGCAGCCATGGGGAATAAACAAAACGGTCTGATCGACAACTGGCTCCGCAACATCAAAGATGTCATTCGTCTTCACAAAGACGAACTTGATACCATCGAGGATCCTGTTCAAAAAAGCAATCGACTCGTAGAGCTAAATATTATAGAGCAGGTTTATAATCTGTCTAAAACTTCCATTGTACAAAACGCGTGGGCAGAAAAGCGTAAACTGCAAATTCACGGGTTAGTCTATGATCTCCGCTGCGGGATATTAAAGAATTTGAACGTTTCCATGGGCGATGTTGGCTCTCTGGACGACGTATATGTGTTTAGTGAACCTTCTTCCGGTGCAGCTTAAATCTTAAAAGATAGACTTCTGCATTCGTAAATAGCTATTGGTAATCAACTAAACAGATTCACATGTCATTTAAGAGAAATAGAATTTTGGCAAATCTGAAGTCGGATTTACCGGCCGGCATCGTCGTTGCCTTAGTGGCATTGCCGCTGTGTCTCGGGGTAGCCCTCGCTTCGACCGGGCAACCCGACTTATTATTTTCAGGAATTATTGCCGGTATTGTGGGGGGTATTGTGGTCGGTTTAACAAGTAAATCGGCTGTAGGGGTAGCCGGTCCTGCCGCTGGTTTGGTCGTAATCGTCTTTACGGCAATCGAAACCCTTGGTAGTTTTGAAGCATTTCTACTTGCTGTCGTCATTTCCGGATTACTCCAAATACTTGCAGGTTGTTTAAAGGCAGGTGTGATCGGCTATTATTTCCCGTCCTCGGTGATCAAGGGGATGCTAGCCGCGATAGGATTGATCTTGATCCTAAAACAAATTCCGCACGCTTTGGGATTCGATGTGGAATACATGGGGAATGAGGCTTTTGAAGCAGGAGAAGGAAGAAATACGTTTACGGACCTCTGGTATGCTGTTAAATACCATACGGTAGGTGCAATTATTATTTCAGTGGTATCATTAGCAGCCTTACTTCTCTTCGAACGTCCATTCCTGAAGTCATTAGGGCTATTTAAGTTTCTGCCCGGCGCATT
>JBAYRB010000469.1:0-3157 GCA_041676905.1 Spirosomataceae bacterium | reverse complement strand
CAACCTACGCGGAAATGAACCAATATGTACATTTACTCTCCAATACGGGGTTGGGGCTCCCTACTGATTTATGGGTCCCTACGACCAATCGGGTTAAACCTCAACAATCCAGACAGGTCGCTTTCGGATTAGCAAAAGATTTGGAAAAACCAGCGTTGACCTTGACGTTGGAAGGCTATTACAAGCACATGGATGATATCCTCAATTACAAAGAAGGAGCGTCCTTTTTAACCTTTCAAGGAGAAGGTGCGAATGAAGTGAATTGGGAAAATAGCGTGACCTCAGGGAAAGGTTGGTCGTATGGAGCTGAGTTTTTGCTTCAACGTAGCACCGGTAAACTTTCCGGATGGATAGGTTATACGTTATCTTGGACTTATTGGAAATTTCCTGAACTAAATGGCGGTCGAATTTTTTTTCCTCGCTACGATCGACGTCACGATCTCTCGCTGGTAGGTCTCTATGAACTGACTCCTAACATTCAATTATCGGCAGTATGGGTTTACGGTACTGGGAATGCCCTCACCTTACCGGTTGCAACCTATGATGCGATCCTCCACGCACCTACAGGAGGTATGGATTACTTTCCACATCCCGCTATGGGAAACTTTTTCCGTCGAAGAGCAACTGAATTTGGTGAAAAAAATCACTTCCGAGCAGAACCTTACCATCGTATGGACATTTCGATACAATTCATTAAAAAGAAAAAACGGTTCGAAAGAACCTGGGATATTTCGTTCTATAATGTTTATAATCGACGTAATCCCTTTTTCTATAATATCGATTCGGTGCTCGAAGAAGGATCCGCAACCAGAAAGAATGTATTGAAACGTTATTCACTCTTCCCAATCATACCTTCTGTTAGTTATGGGTTCAAATTTTAAAATACTGGCAGGGAAGGTCCTCTGGTTCATGGGACTGATAGGGGGAATCGCATCTTGCGAAACCTTAGTCGGGATTGTACCTGAGGAAAGGGTCGGTTTAAGTGAGCCTCAGTTGGTAGTACATTCGTATATCTCTCCTTCCGACACCTTGATCAAAGTCATCGTTAGTCAAACATCGCCAGTTTTTAGTAATTTAATTGAGAGTAGACCCCTCGATGATGCGGATGTACGATTACGAAACGGATCGATAGAGGTTCGCCTCACCTTTGACGAAGGGTTGCAAGCTTATATCATATCGACGAAGGATTTTGTGGCCGTCCAGGCGGGACAAACCTATCATTTGAAGGTTACTCGAGGTGACAATGTCGTTTCAGCATCGACTACCGTACCCCTTGCTCCACCGCCGATTCATTCCTATAAAATCGATACTTCATACAGTAGTGGGGGGCTATTCAGTGATTATGATACCACGCTTGCAGTCCGTTTTACCTGGAAGGATCTTCCTGGCGTAGGACATTATTATCGTACTTCTGGAAGAGCGCTGATTGAATTGGCTTACAGGGAAATCGACCAATTGGGAAATGTGGTCAACAAAGTAGGAAGAGCCTGGGTACCCTTGACATGGGAGAGAAGTTTGGGTAGGAGGGACATACAGAGTGACATTAATGAGGACGGTTCGATCATGGAGTCGCCACTCGGGAGAGTCAATTTAAGGCGACCTCGGTTTGTGGATGGTGTAGATAGGGAATATGCAGACAAGCCTTTGAGCGTCATCAGCATTACGTTGGATCTTCTACTGACGGACGAACCCTACTACCGCTATCACCGTTCCATAGAGCAAAACGAAGATGCAGCCGACAACCCATTTGCCGAACCCTCATTACCCTATTCTAATCTACAAGGCGGCCTGGGAGTTTTTGCCAGTTTTAATTCTTTTTCAATTGACATTAAACCCTGACTTCGTCTAATAGTCAATAATTTTGCATATACAATTTTCTATATGTTAATTCGCAGCATATTTATTAATCATTATCCAATTACCAAAATGACTAAGTTCCGCTTATTTATTGCCGCCACCATTGTTGCTTTGGTGGGTGTTGTTTCTATCGCCGAAGCTCAAAAGCCGGTGGAGTTAGTGCTGGAAGGTACCGACGCGATGCAGTTTAATAAAAAAGAGCTGAGGGTGAAAGCTGGTCAGACTGTAAAGCTGACTTTGAAACATACCGGTAAACTAGCAAAAGCTGCAATGGGTCATAATTTTGTTTTACTTGCTCAAGGAACAAACGTTGCAGACTTTGGCCAGAAAGCTGCCCAAGCTCGTGACAACGATTATATTCCAAAAAGTGAGGCGTCTAAAATTATTGCTCACACAAAAATGATTGGAGGTGGTGAAACTACTTCCGTAACGTTCAAAGCTCCTAAAAAAGGTACTTATACCTATATATGTAGTTTTCCAGGTCATTACGCATTGATGCAAGGGAAATTAATTGTGGAGTAATCGGAATTATTATAGTCCCAAAAAAAGACCTCTTTGAGTCGTAATGGCGTGAAGAGGTCTTTTTTATTGGGTTTCTAACAATTGAGTTTTTAATTTGCTGCGTCCATTTTTGATACACTCAACACCGCAGTATTCAATAACTTACACACCCCTAAATCGATCGAATGAAAAAGAGTGCCCGCTATCTAATATCGTTTTTACTGGCGGCAGGTCTCCTGTGGTTCGTGTTTAAAGATATTGATCTCCTATCCATGAAAGATAGGTTATCATCGGCTGATTGGCGATGGCTGGCGTTAAGTGCTATTCTTACGCTGCTAGCTCATTTTTTGAGGGCTTGGCGCTGGGGTATGCTATTACGCCCACTCGGCGTACCGGTTCCGGTGTACGCCAGCTATATAAGTCTATTGACAGGATACTTCGCCAATTATATCTTACCACGCATGGGCGAGGTGACCCGTTGTGCCACGCTCTACCGTATGGAGGGAGTACCAGTAAATCAGAGTTTGGGGACCGTTATAGCTGACCGGATTTTCGATCTCGCAGTGTTGGTGCTTCTGTTGGTGCTAAATTTTTTCTTAGAATTCGATCGGCTTAGTACATTCTTTTTAAGTTTAATTGGCGATAAAGTTCCCGGTGAAAATAATTCATTTCAAGGCTTATATTATCTGCTAATTACCTGTGGGGTATTGGTGCTAACCACGATATTTCTTCTTTGGAAAATGCCTCAACTTAGGCGTCGTTTATTTGCCAACAACCTAATTAAAAAAATCGTCGACTT
>JBAYRB010000468.1:0-3163 GCA_041676905.1 Spirosomataceae bacterium | reverse complement strand
GCCTGCTTGGTATGAATTGAAGGACCCAAACCAGGTTTCCTCTCCTGGTTTGATGGTGTACAAAGAACGAATTGAACAGAATATTGAATTTATGACCCGCATCATCGGTGGGGAGGTAAATCGCTTGGTCCCCCATGTGAAAACCCACAAGATGGCTGAAGTGGTGAAGATGCAATTGGCTGCGGGGATCAGCAAATTTAAGTGTGCCACCATTGCCGAAGCTGAAATGTTAGCCCAGGCAGGTGCCAAATGGGTACTTATTGCCTATCAATTGACCGGTCCGAATATAGATCGGATGTTGGAATTGATCGCAAAATATCCTGACGTACAGTTCGGGTCGCTGATCGACGATCGAAATGTGGCAAAACACTTGAATGACTATATTAAAGGTAAAAAGGCGTCGTGGTTGATTTTCATCGATGTCAATACGGGGATGAATCGTACCGGTCACCCCAATGATGCCAACCTTTTAACCCTTTACGAATACGTCTATAAACTTCCCAACTTACTATTATCAGGGGTTCATATCTACGATGGTCACATCCGGGAGAAATTTTTTAAAGATCGTAAAACCTTAGCCGATGAAGGGTTAGACGCCTTAGCTCCCCTCTATGATTTCATCGAACTCAATGGCTTACCTGATCCGCTGGTAATCGCCGGTGGAACGCCTACCTTTACGGTCCATGCGTTACGAAAGAGCGTATATTGTAGTCCAGGAACCTGTTTATTATGGGATGCAGGTTATGCTGAGTCATATCGGGAACAACCCTTTGTTCACGCTGCCGTTCTTCTCACAAGAATTATATCAAAACCAGCCCCTGGCCTGGTTACCATCGATTTGGGGCATAAAGCCGTAGCCGCTGAGAATCCGCTCGATCGTCGAATCCGAATTCTTAATTTAAAAGATTACGAATTGGTTAGTCAGAGCGAGGAACACGGGGTTTTACAGGTAAGTAACTGGGACAGTTTGTCCATAGGTGATGTATTTTATGTGATTCCTTATCATATCTGTCCTACGGTAGCTCTTCATGGAACAGTTTCGGTTATCGAAAACGGTGAAGTGACAGAAACCTGGGTGGTAGATGCTCGCAATCGTAGGATCAATTGTTAGATTTTACCCCTATCCGTTAGGCACCTGATTATTTATTGAACCGACTACCCTCGGGCATTGCGCAGGCAGTTCCCGTTACAGGGTCGTCGGTTTTTTTATATAAGAAAAGTACAACGCTTATTTTTCGCTTCTTTAAATGTTTGTTGTGTTTATAACTGAGAAAAGAAAAAATTGTAGTCTCATAATATAATTCTGTTATTGTCAGAAAAAAAAGAACGAAATATTAGCAACTTGTAAAAAAGTAAATGTTAATTATGGCAAGAACGTCATTCAAGGAATTTTACATTTTTTTCATTTTAGGGTTAAAAATCAGACTTATTTTTAATAATTACAGATAATTAAATTTTTATAAATATTCTTATACAAGTTTTTCCTATACCTTTAATTCCTTTTCTAATGAAGAAAATTCTGAAAAAAGGCTGTATTGCCAAATAAAAATGTTTTTATTTTGTGGCATGGATTAGCAATTGCCGTGTATTGCTTATCGCCTAAAATAAAGCGGCTGGAGCAACTCTCTTTTCTTGGAAGATTGCATACCAGTATTCCAATATTTTCAACCTTATAGCTTTTATCAGATGTCATTAGAAGTGGTAGGAAACGAAGGTCTCTATCGGAGAGAATTCGAACACGATGCCTGCGGAATAGGTTTCAGAGCCCATATTAAAGGACATAAATCCCATCAAATTGTGGCCGATGCCCTCCACATGTTAGAGCGCATGAATCACAGGGGAGCGACGGGTTCAGACCCCAATACGGGTGACGGCGCGGGTATATTAATTCAAATTCCTCACGAGTTCTTTGTTGACGAATGTGCGCGGTTGGGTTTTCAACTGCCGGCAGCAGGTGATTATGGTGTGGGAATGGTCTTCTTCCCCCAGGATAGTACGGTAAGGGAAGAGTGTAAGAATATCATAGACCGGAAAATCCGGAAGCTTGGGATGACCTTATTGGGGTATCGGAAAGTACCCACCATCAACGATGATTTGGGTGAAGGCTCACTATCCGTTGAACCATGGGTAGAGCAAATATTTATAAAACGTCCGGAAATTCTTAGGGACTCACTCGATTTTGAACGTAAGTTATACATCTTCCGACAAAGTGTATCCCGATTGATCAACGAGTCGGTTAAAGGTGCCAAGGATCTTTTTTACTTCACTACTGTTTCTAGTAGAACGATAGTATATAAGGGGCAGCTAACGACAGGCCAACTTCGCTATTATTTCCCTGACTTGGAAAACGAACAGGTCGTATCAGCGTTGGCAGTGGTTCACTCCCGTTTTTCGACCAACACTTTCCCTTCATGGAAGTTGGCCCAACCTTTTCGTTACATTGCCCATAATGGGGAAATCAATACGGTGAAGGGGAACGTTAACTGGATCCGTGCAGGTGAACAAAGCTTTAGCTCACCCTATTTTTCCAAGGAAGAGCTCGATATGGTACTACCCATTTGTGATATGGATCAATCCGATTCGGCCAACCTGGATAACGCTATTGAATTGCTTTACCTCTCGGGGCGCTCGTTGCCTCATGTGATGATGATGCTTATTCCGGAAGCATGGGACGGAAACGAACAAATGAGCCCGGAACGTAAAGCCTTTTATGAATACCATGCGGCGATTATGGAACCGTGGGATGGACCGGCTTCGATCTCCTTTACCGATGGTAAAATTGTAGGTGCCACCCTGGATCGAAACGGACTACGTCCTTCCCGTTATTGGGTGCTTAACGACGATACCATCATTATGGCCTCCGAACCGGGGGTACTGGAAAATGTAGATCAATCGAAGGTCATTCTGAAGGGACGTTTACAACCGGGTAGAATGTTTGTGGTCGATATGGAACAAGGCCGCATCATACCCGACGAGGAGGTGAAGAACGAGATCTGTTCACGCCAACCTTATCAACGTTGGCTGGATGAAAATAAATTGAAGGTTGACGATTTGGGGCACCCAATTCGTATGTATCGAAACTATGATGACGATTCGCTTTTAAAACGTCAGATTGCCTTTGGGTTCACTTCCGAAGATCTGCGAATGATACTCGCCCCCATGG
>JBAYRB010000467.1:0-3175 GCA_041676905.1 Spirosomataceae bacterium | reverse complement strand
CTTCTTCAATTTGTTCATCTACAAACCATTGAAGGAAGTTCTCGGTCGCATAGTCCTCTTCAGCGCGACTGGCTGTAACGATTCTATTGATCGATTGCGTAACGGCAATTTCGCTCTCTAGGGCAGCTTCAAAAACGCTACGGAAAGAGGGGTATTCTTGCGTTACCTTGCTAATGGTCGGAGATATGGCAGTGCCGCCGACACGCATGATGTAGTTGAATATTTTTAACATATGCGCTCTTTCTTCATCTGATTGACGAAGAAAATACCCGGCACTGTGTTTGTAACCGTTGCGGTCGCACCAAGATGCCATGGCTAAGTAGGCGGCGGAAGCTTCGGCTTCCATTTTAACTTGATTATTGAGCAATATCTCTATCTGTTCCTTCAGGGAAGTTCTTTGTCTAAGCAGGTCTTTCATAGGTATCTTTGGTTTTCAAATTTGAATAACAATACAAAGATAAACCCAATCTACCTAAACTAGTTCCGCCGGTAGGGTATTCAAATAAATTTGTAATAAGTCTAATAATGAGGAAGTTAAAGCCTTCTTAATTGGAACTTCTATAAATAGCGCCCACGTTCGACTCTAATAATTGGTGAAGCATAGAGTTGAGTTGCAATGCGAAATAAGTGCCATTTACCAATTCTCTTAATTGTATTGTCTCGCAGAGTGTGAGTTGAAAACTTCGCAAGGGGGCTTCAACGGTTAGATAATCGCTTTCATCCGATAGATCAAAAAGCTTATCTTTTATATTGATATTATTCAAAGATCTGCGTAAGCATTGGAATTGTTGAATGCGAAGACTTAATTCGTAATCGTCGAATTTGATAATAATTCGGTTGGTAACATCACACTGATATGCAAAACCTTTGGAGGTGCGAAAGAGCTCCGAAGTTACAGTGTTATTACAATCACTTAGCATGATACTGAATAAACATGTATTATTTTAGCACTGCAAATGTAGCTTAGAAAACCTTAATTCGCAAGGTTATTTAAACCAATTATAATTAAAAACATTTCCCTATGATACGCCTTAACCCGAAAAACCTTCGAAGCATAACCCTGATCTCGGCTGTTGCTCTGCTTTCGATCTCGATTAAACCCCTTTTTGCCCAAGATGAATTATGTGTCGGGCGGTATTTTACCCCTGAGGAAGGGCATGCTGTTCTTCAGAAGGTCACACCAGCAACCCTTGTTGAATGGGAAAAGAGGCGAATGGCGGTTCTCGATCAAATTAAAAAGGGCATGGAGCTTGAAAAAGTACCTCCCCGGCCTAATTCTCCCATTATACGGCATAGTCGCCGAAAAATGCAGGGATATGTGGTTGAGAACATTGCATTTGAGGTGCTACCAGGGATTTATGTAACCGGAAATTTATATCAACCAGAGAAAAAGAGTAAATCCATGCCCGCTGTTCTTGCCCCCCATGGGCACGGTCGTAATCCGGATGGGCGTTTTATGGAACAGACCCAAATCAGGGCAGCTATGCTGGCTAGGGGCGGAGCCGTCGTTTTTACCTACGACATGCTCGGACACGGTGATTCCCAGCATAGTGACCACAAATTGCCAAAAGCACTTAAACTTCAAACCATTAGCAGTATTAGAGCCCTTGACTTTTTGTTGGAACAGCCTGGCGTTGATCCAGCTAGGCTCGCCGTTTCAGGTGAATCTGGCGGTGGAACACAAACCTTTCTGTTGGCGGCCCTCGACGATAGAGTAAAAGTAACTGTACCCTGTGTCATGATTTCAGCCTATTTCTTTGGCGGTTGTGTTTGTGAAAGCGGGATGCCAATTCATAAAAAAGGGTCATACCAGACTACGAATGCTGAAATCGCTGCTCTTACGGCCCCCCGCCCTATGTTGATGATTTCCAACGGTAAGGACTGGACACAACATAATCCGGTTTCTGAATATCCATATATGCAAAAGGTTTATAATTTATACGGACAAAAAGAGAACGTTCAAAATGTCCATTTGCCTGAAGAAGGCCACGACTTTGGTCCCTCGAAACGCAAAGCGATGTACGAATTCCTAGGCCAACATATCGGCATCGACTTAAAGAAGTTGAAAAATAGAAAGGGCGATTTTGATGAAAGTCTAGCAACCGTACTTCCGGAGGCGGATTTACGTGTGTTTAATGATCAACATCCCCGACCTGCCAATTATCTTACCGGAGAAGAACGACTTAGCGCTTTACTCGATTCATTTTAAAACAGGAGAGGGAAGCGAAATCAACTGGTTGCTAAGTCAATTTAATACTGGAGATTTCTAAACTCGATGGCTACGATACGAGCTTTAGGTTAAATAAGTCGTGTTATTCAGTTTTCCGCTGGGCGTTAGAAGGGAAACGGTAAGTTATAATTCGTTTTTTATAATTTGTTCGTCGGGCTCATCATCGTCGTCACTGGTTAAGATATGGGTTTTGCGGTCGTATTTGTCTTTTAATTCATCGAGTATAGTGCCTTTCCAAAGTCTCATGCCCGTAAAATAGGCCGTACGTCCAATCATATGTCCTGACACAGGTGCGGTAAGTAGAAGGAAGAAGATAATAGCCATTACCTTTGCCGTGACGGGAAATTCCAAAAAATAGAGCGCCGTACCACCCATGACAAATCCTATGCCGAGTGTTGCAGCTTTTACCGTAACGGATAATCGCAGGAAGAAGTCAGGCATACGAATCAGTCCAATGGACGCAATAAGGATGAATAAAGTCCCTATTGAGGTGATTAGAATTATTACCAGGTCTAAAATCATTGTTTCTTCCCTCTTTGTTCTAAATAATAAGATAGAGCAATCGTGCCTAAGAAGGCGATAAGTGCCAAGATCATTGCTACGTCCAGAAACGAGGAATGATCGGTCACAATGCTGTAAACCGCAATGATTGCGATACCGATATTGATCAGGAAATCCAGACTTACTACCCTGTCAATGGTATAAGGCCCTTTTAAAAATCGGGTAAAAACCAAGATACCCGAGATGGATAATAGGGGGAGAATGACGTAAAGTAGGTAATTCTGTAACATTAGCGTAGGATTTCCAACAACCGATTTTCAATTTTCTCCTTCGTTCTTCTGATAAATTTATCTTTATCCTTTAAGTACATGACATGGATGTACAAGACTTTGTTATCTGTACTTACGTCCAGAATCAAAGTACCCGGGGTCAATGATATTATAT
>JBAYRB010000466.1:0-3187 GCA_041676905.1 Spirosomataceae bacterium | reverse complement strand
TTCCTTTTGTAAGTTTCGTTGGAAGGGCTAGAAATGCCTTTCACCAACTTCTCTTTTACCTAATAAAACAGCCCCGATCATGGCCACTAAAAGCAAGATCGCAGCTAATTCAAAGGGTAATACGTAATCGTTAAAAAGAATCTTTCCCAGATTTTCAACCATTCCGGTCTGAGAATTGAAAGTTTGGGGGTCGACACCCGGAATTTTGGTTTTTAGATAAGCCCCTAATAAGATGACATACAAGGTACCACCTACGAGGGCGGATGCGATTTTTACCAATGCCGGACTACTGTTATAGTTTTCGTCGCGCATGTCCAGGAACATAATTACAAATAGGAAAAGTACCATAATAGCCCCGGCATATACGATGATGTTCACCGCTGCTAGAAATTGGGCATTCAGTAAAATGTAATGTCCTGAAAGAGTAAAAAAAGTCAAAATTAAATAAAGCACACTGTGGACGGGATTCTTGGCCAAAATTACCATTAAGGCACTTAGAACCGTCAAAAATGCCATAAAGAAAAACAGTGTTTTTGTGGAGTCTTGGATCAATAATTCATTCATAACCGTTCGCCGGTATTCAATACTTGTTTATGAAAGCACAAAGATATCCAGAATTTTGGGAAACGTTCAAATTTTCATATTTCAATTCCAGACCTTTCCATTCGACCGGATGTTTAGGATCCGGTCTTGATCGCATCCCGCGTCCATTGATTATCAACCAGACGCCAAATACCCAAAGGATTACTGTTTTGTAATTCCGGAGGTAGCAGGCTATCGTCCCAGTCTTGGTACGATTGAGGCCGAGTAAAGCGGTAAATCGCATGCCGACCTACGGAAGAGAAACGGGCGTCGGTCGTAGCAGGAAATGGCCCACCATGGTGCATGGCAGCGCAAACTTCTACCCCTGTCGGAACGCCGTTCATGATAAACCTACCTGACTTTTGACTTAACAATTGGATGATTTCAGGATCAGCCGACGCTTCCGTCGGTTCGGCAAACAACGATACGGTCAATTGCCCTTTGAGAAGGGATAGAGCTTGTTTGAGTTGGACAGTATTTTCGAATTCCACCAAAATGGAAAAAGGCCCAAACACCTCTTCATGCAGTTCAGGGTTTTCCAGAAAGACCTTTCCGGTAGTTTTTAAAATAATAGCTTCGCCCTGGTTGCTACCATTCGATTTTTCCAGGGTTCGAGCTAATACCTCCGTACCGGCCTGCGTTAAGGCGTGGTCTGACAAACGTCTGTAATTGTCACAAATGCCTTTGGTAAGCATGGTGCCCTGGGCTACTTTTTCAATTTCAGCCTTATATAAACGTTCAAATTCCTGATTTTCCTCCGATTTTAGAACAAAGACCAATCCCGGATTTGTACAAAACTGACCGACCCCTAATGTCACCGAACCCGCTAAGGTTTTGGCCAGCTTTTCCTTATTCTTCGCTAGTTGTTGCGGCAGTATTACGACGGGGTTTACACTTCCCATTTCAGCAAATACCGGTATGGGCTCTTCTCTTTCCTGCCCTAAACGATACAGAGCCATCCCCCCTTTCAGGGATCCCGTAAAGCCCACCGCTTTTGTAATTGGATGTTTTACCAAGGCCGTACCAACTTCATATCCCGCATCGTAAAGCATCGAAAATACGCCTTCCGGCATATTCGTTTTACGAGCTGCCTTTACCACAGCCTGAGCTGTCAAATCACTAACCCCTGGGTGAGCAGGATGGGCTTTGACGATTACCGGATTACCCGCCGCCAAGGCAGGCCCCGTATCAACGCCAGCCACGGAATAAGCAAATGGGAAATTGCTCGAACCAAAAACCACCACAGGCCCTAAAGGAACCTGGCGTTTCCTCAAATCAGGTTTGGGAACAGGGGCTCGTTCAGGTTGAGCCGTATCGATAGTCGCTTCAACCCAAGAACCTTCCTCGATTAAATCAGCGAATTGGTTTAATTGGTTAATGGTACGTGCCCTTTCTCCCTGGAGTCTGGCGAGTGGTAATCCTGTTTCCAGGTTCGCTCTTTCCAGCAAAACATCGCCCAAAGCCATGATTTCCTCACCGATGGCTCTTAAAAATGCAGCGCGATCACTGGCTTTTAAAGCAGCAAAAGGCACCGCTGCTTTCTGTGCCAATCGGAGTGCCGTCTCTACTTCGTCATGTGTGGCAGAATAAAATAGATCAGGTAAATAAATGTCTTGCGCCGGAACATAAGCTTTGAACGAGTCTTGTCCTAACGCTGATAACTGATAACCAATAAAATTTTTTCCTTGAATATTCATATGACTATTTAATCGTTATTCTGAATAACTATTATAAAATCTCTCCATCAAGTAAGAGACGAGCTGTTTAGAGCAATCTCTTAATGATTTCATCTACACTGATTCCTTCCGCTTCGGCTTTGAAATTTCGGACCATCCGGTGTCTCAAAACTGGGGTCGCCACCTGATGGATATCCTCTATGTCAGGTGAATATTTACCCTTCAATAAAGCCGTGCATTTGGCTGTTAAAATCAACGCCTGCGACGCCCGAGGACCGGCACCCCATTCCAGGTATTCATTGGCAAGTGGATCGGCATTGGTAGTTTGGGGCCTTGTTTTCTGTACCAGTGAAACGGCATATTTTACGACATTGTCCGTAACGGGCACCCTCCGAACCAATTGTTGGAAGTACTGGATCTGTTCTCCCGACAATACCTGTCTAGCCCCCTCTCTAGCGACGGTCGTCGTTTGTTGGACAATTTGGATCTCCTCTTCATAACTCGGATAATCCAGGGTCACCATAAACATGAAACGGTCGAGTTGCGCTTCAGGAAGCGGATAAGTTCCCTCCTGTTCGATCGGGTTTTGGGTGGCCAGCACAAAGAAAGGTTGGGGGAGAGGGTACTTTTGGCCACCTATGGTGACCGCATATTCCTGCATGGATTCCAATAAAGCCGACTGTGTTTTAGGCGGGGTACGGTTGATTTCATCCGCCAAAATAATATTGGAAAAAATGGGTCCTTTGATGAACTTCAAATTTCTGTTTTGATCCAAGGTCTCCGAACCCAGGATGTCCGACGGCATTAAATCCGGCGTAAACTGTATTCGATTGGAAGTCAAATCCAACGATGAAGCCATCGTTTGAATAAGTAAGGTCTTCGCCAGCCCGGGCACCCCTACTAACAAGCAGTGACCTTGGCAAAAAATC
>JBAYRB010000465.1:0-3200 GCA_041676905.1 Spirosomataceae bacterium | reverse complement strand
TTTCGAAGATTCCAAGAACGCTGCAAATCCGGGAGGCGACCCGCTTGCGGGGCTGACCTATGTGATCTTGGTTGCAGCCGTCTGTTTCATTATTGGTGTATTTTATTTGAAAAATTCGTACAATACGGAAGAAAGTTAGGGGTTGATACCTTTTCCCTAAACCGATTAAAAAATTAGAAGATGAAAGCTATTCATAAAATTCTGGGTTTTGTATGGATACTTTTGAGTATCCTGATCGCCTACTATATTCTGTCGACCTCTGTCACCGAGATAAGTGCGGGGGTTCCTGAGGATGCGTCGATCTTTTGGCCGATCATCATATTTATATTTCTCCCTATATTAGTAGGTTTAGCATTATTTGGGTATTATTCTATAAAAGGGGAATATGATTAAAATTCAAATCGTTTGCGAGTTCAGTAAAAAATAAAAAATCAATGTAGTAATGAAGATTTCTAGTTTTGAGGAGTATCAGGAGAAATACAAGCAAAGTGTAGAAGACCCTGAGGGTTTCTGGGCAGAAGTGGCGCAGCAATTTCAATGGAAAAAACCGTGGAAAAGAGTACTGGACTGGAACTTCACCGAACCCAATATCAAATGGTTTGAAGGCGGTAAACTAAATATAACAGAGAACGCACTCGACCGTCATTTGGAAGAAAGGGGGAACCAACCCGCTATTATATGGGAACCAAACGATCCGGATGATGACTCGGTGGTACTGACCTACCAAGTGTTATACGACAGGGTTTGTCGTCTGGCCAACGTAATGAAAAAATACGGTGTCAAAAAAGGAGACCGTGTTTGTATCTATCTTCCCATGGTACCGGAATTGGCTATTGCCGTGTTAGCCTGTGCTCGAATTGGCGCTATCCATTCGGTTGTATTTGGTGGTTTTTCGGCAAAATCTATTTCAGACCGGATCAATGATGCCAATTGCAAAATGGTAATCACCTCTGACGGTGCCTACCGTGGACCCAAGGTCATCCCCATGAAAGAAACGGTTGACCATGCATTGGAATCCTGTCCAAGTGTAGAACGTGTTTTGGTAATGACCCGAACCCGGACACCAGTGTCCATGTTGAAAGGGCGTGACCTTTGGTGGGACGATGAGGTGAAATATGTGGAAGCTAAATGCCCCGCTGAAGAAATGGATGCGGAAGACGTACTTTTTATCCTTTATACTTCCGGATCAACAGGAAAACCCAAAGGGGTGGTACACACCTGCGGAGGCTATATGGTGTATACTACCTATACATTTGCCAACGTATTTCAATATGAACCCGGTGAGATCCACTTCTGTACGGCCGATATTGGCTGGATTACCGGGCACAGCTATATCGTATACGGCCCGCTGTGCTATGGAGCTACCACCCTTATGTTCGAAGGGGTCCCTACTTATCCGGATGCGTCCCGACTTTGGCAGATCGTTGATAAACATCAAGTTAATATCCTATATACGGCACCGACGGCAATTCGTTCATTAATGAGTTTCGGACTCCACTACATCAAGGACCACGATTTGAGTTCACTCAAGAAACTGGGTTCTGTGGGAGAGCCTATAAACGAAGAAGCATGGAACTGGTTTAAGACCAATATAGGAAAAGGGAAATGCCCAATAGTGGATACTTGGTGGCAAACTGAAAATGGAGGGATTCTTATTTCAGGACTTGCAGGAATTACTCCCGAAAAACCCACCTATGCCACCCTACCTCTGCCCGGAGTGCAGCCCGTTATAGTCGATGAGAACGGAAATGTGCTGGAGGGGAATGATGTGTCGGGGAACCTTTGTGTCAAATTCCCCTGGCCCAGTATCATACGCACGACTTACGGTGATCACGAGCGTTGTAAACAAACCTATTTCTCTACCTACCCCGGGATGTACTTCACTGGTGACGGCTGTTTGAGAGATGAAAACGGTTTCTATCGTATTACAGGTCGTGTCGACGACGTCTTGAACGTATCGGGCCACCGTATTGGAACCGCCGAACTTGAAAACGCGATCAATATGCACTTGGGTGTGGTCGAATCGGCCATTGTCGGATACCCACATGATATAAAAGGACAGGGTATTTATGCCTTTGTAATTACGGAACAGAAACCTCGTGACCCGGAAATGTTGAGAAAAGACATTTCAACTACCGTTTCACAGGTAATCGGTCCTATTGCAAAACCCGACAAGATTCAGTTTGTCTCTGGATTGCCTAAAACCAGATCTGGAAAAATCATGCGCCGGATCCTTCGCAAAATCGCAGAAGGTGATATGTCTAATATTGGAGATACGTCTACCTTGCTCGATCCAGCTGTGGTAGAGCAAATAAAAGAAGGCGCTATCTAAACACAAGCATACCATGTATACGAAGCTCCGGATTTTGGTCTACCTGTTTGTTCTCATTACCTTGACCGGTAAGGCTCAGAATCCGGAGCCTTTGTTTACCTTCGGTGAAGTAATCCCACTAAAGAATAGTTTAGGCTTACCCCATGATGGCAGTCCCGTCCCCATTCGGTGGTTCGATGTTAATACGGGAGCTGATACCTGGGAATTGCAAGACAGCATCCTGATTTGTAAGGGACTACCCATAGGCGTGGTAAGAAGTGAGTTCCCCTACGAAAACTTCATCCTTCACGTTGAGTGGAAACATATGGAACCAGGTGGAAATTCAGGGATGTTTATGTGGAGTAAGGCCGTACCAGGCTCCAACCGACTCCCAGATGGCGTAGAAGTACAAATGTTGGAATTGGATTGGGTAAAACTCAACACGCGTAACGGCGTTGAACCCCCAATAGCCTATGTTCATGGGGAACTATTTGGCGTAGGGGGCGTGGAAACAATACCCGATAATCCCCGTGGTAGTCGAAGTAAATCCATAGAAAATCGTTGCAAAGGACGAGGTGAATGGAATACCTATGACGTGGTCTGCGTGGACGGTACGATCAAGCTTTCGGTCAATGGTAAATTTGTAAATGGGATTTCTAATTCCTCCCAGAGAAAAGGCTATATGTGCCTGGAATCGGAAGGGGCTGAGATCCATTTCCGAAATTTAAAAGTAATCGAACTTCCGGGAGGGTTTGGTAAATTCGAACCCTAAAAAAATCAAGACAAGTTGCGAATTCCTCCCTTTAAACCCCGTTAGCGCGGTCCAAATTTGTTTTGGTAATAATTTTCAGAGTCTCTACGACTTTTACCCGGACGGATTAAAAAATTG
>JBAYRB010000464.1:0-3201 GCA_041676905.1 Spirosomataceae bacterium | reverse complement strand
GAGCGTACAATGTAATGAAATACGCACTCGAAGATGCCGGTCTCGCACCTTCGGATATCGACTACATTAACACACACGGTACTTCAACACCCCTAGGGGACCCTCAGGAATTGCTCGCTATTGAACGTTTGTTTGGAGAGGAAGTGAGTAAAATCAATATCAGCTCGACCAAATCAATGACAGGTCATTTGCTGGGAGGTGCCGGTGCAATCGAGTCTCTTGCTTGTATTCTAGCGATTCGCGATGGCATCATCCCCCCAACGATTAACCATTTTGAAGACGATCCGCAGATCAATCCAAAGTTAAATCTGACGTTCAATAAGGCGCAAAAACGTGACGTGAAATACGCCCTGAGCAATACTTTCGGATTTGGTGGCCATAATGCTTCGGTGATTTTTAAGAAACCTGAATAATTAGGTGGAACTAGGCAATAAAGTACTGCAGCCGATAATCTCACTATTCAAATCGGTTAGTTCCGAAGAAGAAAAGAACTTAAAAAAAGTGGTTGCTGGGATTATCGGTGAGCGACCCAAAAATATTTCCCTCTTTCAATTAGCTTTTAGGCATACGTCAGCTTCCAGGGAAACAGGCATTAAAGGTTTCCGTGAGTCAAACGAACGATTGGAATACTTAGGGGACGCCGTCCTGGGTATGGTTGTCGCTGAATTCTTATTTACCAAATACCCCTTTAAAGATGAAGGATTTCTCACCGAAATCCGTTCACGTATTGTCAATCGAGAGTCGCTGAATCAAATCGCACGAAAGCTCGGCTTGGATAAATATATCGAGTACGACGGTAGTTTTAAAGCCATGTCACCCCGATCCTCCGTCTATGGAGACGCTTTAGAAGCCTTCGTGGGAGCCGTCTATATGGATAAGGGATTTGCCTTCGTGCGAAAATTTATAATCAATAACCTACTTACCCACTACGACCTCGACAATATCGTACACACGAATTTCAATTTCAAAAGCCAGATCATCGAATGGGGGCAAAGAGAAAATAAGGAAATTCGATTCGAGATAACTGAAGAAAGAGGAAATTGGCACCATCGCGAATTTATTTCCCAACTCTACGTAGACGATGAGCCATTTGCAGTAGGCAATGGATATTCCAAAAAAAAGGCAGAACAATCGGCTGCCGAAAAAGCTTGTATTAAGCTCGACTTAATTTAAGCAAAGCAATTTGCTCCCCCAAGCTTATACATAAATACGTCAAATTGGCGTAATTAAGCGGGTTTTTGATCTTTTTTCTGTCAAAATTTCCTGTTTACCCCCTGATTATGAGGGTGGTACAATCTTTTTGATTTTTCAGGTAGTTTTTAACCAATCAAAACGATTTAGTTATGAACACCTTAGTCAAAAATAACGGAAATTATTATCCCACGCTCTTCGATACCTTTTTTGGGAAAAATATATTCGATCATTTTTTCGCTCCGGAGATATCTGGTTCAAGACCTGCCGTCAATGTGGTGGAAACCGATCACAACTATAGGTTGGAGTTAGCTGCACCAGGTTTGAAAAAAGAGGATTTTAAAATTAATGTCGACGGTGACCGGCTCATTGTTTCGGCAGAAAGAAAAAATGTCTCCGAGGAGAAAGGCGAAAAATACAGTCGAAGAGAATTCAGCTATCAGTCTTTCAACAGGGTGTTTACCCTGCCCGATCACGTAAAAAGTGAAGCTATTTCCGCAAACTACGAGGCTGGAGTGTTGAGCATTAATCTACCCAAAGTAGAAGCTCAGGCATCCGCGCCAGTGCGTGAAATTAAGATAGGATGAGCTTCATAATCAGCATGTTAACGCATCTAGCGTTGGTGGACCTCGTTAAATTTTGTTAAATGTGGAACGTACGGGAATAGTTTAGTATTTTCGTACGTTCTTTTTTTGAAAATTGTTGTGAAAAATAATAGAGCAATATTTCTGTTATAAGTGTACTTAGAAAATTAAACCTAATTTGATACGATGAAATATGATTGGAAAGCACTAGCCCTGGTCGGTTTGTTGTCCGGTGCAACCGCTGTGGCTGGTTATAAGATTTTTGTAGAAGACGGCAGCAGTAAGGAGGTCATCCTGAAAGAAGCTGTTGATCAACCCCTAGCTCGCTTTACATCAGGCGCCGGGGTAGCTGCAGCAGGACCGGTAGATTTCACCGTAGCGGCTGAAATTTCCACACCCGTCGTCGTACATATTCGCTCTACAGCAATCAGACAGCAAAGTGCTCGCCAGCCAAGACAGGGTTGGCCTTTTGATATGTTTGACTTTTTTGGGGATGGATTTAGAGGCATGGAACCTGCACCCCGCCGCTCGGAAGGAACCGGTTCCGGCGTAATTATTTCCAAAGATGGTTACATCGTTACGAATAACCATGTTATTGAATCTGCTTCCGAAATTGAAGTCACATTGCACGATAAAACCAAATACAAAGCTAAGCTGGTAGGTACCGATCCTTCTACGGATATCGCAGTGATAAAAGTGGAACCCGAAAAGAGTCTTCCCGCCATTGTTTTTGGTGACTCCGAAGCGTTACGTGTGGGAGAATGGGTAGTTGCCGTTGGAAACCCCTTTAATTTGGAGTCCACAGTCACCGCAGGGATAGTGAGTGCAAAGGGTAGAGGGTTGGGTATAATTGGATCTTCCTCCCGTCAAAGAAGCCAAAATCAACCGCAATACAACGATGCCATCGAGTCGTTCATACAAACGGATGCGGTAGTGAACCCCGGTAACAGTGGTGGAGCCTTGGTCAACCTAAAAGGTGAATTAGTGGGTATAAATACCGCCATTGCAAGCCCAACCGGAAGCTATGCAGGTTATGCCTTTGCGGTACCCTCAAGCATCGTTAAGAAGGTATCGACCGACTTGATCAAATTTGGTAATCCACAACGTGGTTATCTTGGAATTATCATGCAAGAAGTCGATAGCAAACTTGCTGAAGAAAAAGATCTAAAAGTAAATTCCGGTATCTTAGTTAGGGAATTAGCTGAGAACAGCAGTGCTGCCGGAGAAGCCGGTATCAAACCAGGCGATGTGATTGTGAAAATTGATGGCAAACGTATTACATCAACGCCTGAGTTGACTCAAACTATTGGCTTGCTCCGTCCGGGTGACAAAATTAAAGTAACCGTAAACCGGGATGGTAAGGAAAGGGAGTTCAATGTGACCCTGAAAAACCGTGAAGGTGGATCGGGCGTGATTAAGAAAGACG
>JBAYRB010000463.1:0-3221 GCA_041676905.1 Spirosomataceae bacterium | reverse complement strand
GAAAACAACGGCTTTCTTTCCCTGGACTTTATGTTCGAGCAAAATTTTAAAAAACCACTTCGTCAAAAGGATCCCGATTTTTACGAAGGAGTAAAAGATCTCAATCTCGAACAGTTTGTGGAAAAAATGATGTCACTTCGAGAACGCCTCGATCCAATTTCGCTATTTAAAGCGGAGTTTTCCGAGTCTGAAAAATCGCATCGGAGAAAAAAATCGGTCTATTGGAAAGAGATGTTGGTAGGGTTGAGTTATGCCTTGAATTACCCTGCCAAATATCTTTCTGCTGAAGACATGTTACGATTTCAACGGTCCTTAGCCCCTCTTGTGTCCATCGTCATCGCCTCCGTACCAAAAACTTCTGTATTGGAATTATTGGCTCTGCACCAAGCCGGTGTTCTGGAAATAATTGAAGTCGGTAATGAGAGTGAAGTACGCCCTTGTGAAGACGGTGGCATTATTTATGCCTATCAAAACGAATCGGGTGCTGCAATCGAAGAACATTTTCAAACTTTTGTCGATTGTATAGGACAGCCCCAGCTGGCGTGGGATAAACTTCCCTTCCCATCGTTGGTAAAAGAAAAAAAAGTCAGTCAGGCTTATATCCGGTTTCAGAAACGAGAAAACGGGGAGCGACTTATGGACGAAGGAAATGAGGCGGTCGTACGTTTTCCTTCGGGCGAATATTACCTGAAGGTTCCGGGCTTAGCGATTAACGATTATTTCCAAATTTTGGATCAATTTGGTGTCCCTAACCCTCGAATCTTTATCATGGCTGTACCCTATATTGGTGGTTACAACCCCGATTATTCCGGACTGGACTTTTGCGAAGAGGCATCCAACCGCATTATTACCCTATTTGAAAAACCAGAAAACGTCTAATTTTTACGTTCACATCTAACCGACACACAACTATGCCAGATACCGGAAATGCTCCCTTTTCAAAAAACCTAGCCTACTCACTCCTCAGCTTAGGCCTTATTATAGGTTTTCTTTACGTGCTTCAAAGTGTATTAATTCCACTTCTATTCGCCATTTTGATCGCTATTACCCTTTTTCCCGTGACTCGCTTCTTAGAGCGGCATCGAATGAGCCGAGTAATCTCTTCCCTCTTATCGGTTATTTTAGCGGTGATCATCCTGGGAGGATTGGTCTGGTTTATCGTTCATCAGGTCATCGTTATTGGTTCAGATGGTGCGGCCACGCAGGTTAAATTCACGAGCATCCTCGATAAGATCCAACATTGGGTAAGTCAAAAACTAGGCATAGAACAAAGTCAGATCAGTGCACGAGTCAAAGAAACCATTAATCAAACGGTATCAAATGCGGGGACCTATATAACGGCAGCCTTTGGTTCGGTAGGGGGCATTTTAGCAGGCACCGTCGTAATTCCCCTCTTTACCTTTTTCTTATTATACTATCGCGACTTTTTCCGGGAGTTTTTCTTTCATGCATTTGCCGGTACACCCAAAGAAACCATTCAGGAAGTTTTGGATAAAATTTACGAAGTCGTCCAGAACTATTTGTTGGGTTTGGTTACAGTGATGGGAATCGTGGCGGTTCTCAACACGGCCGGACTGATGGTAATGGGTATTCAATATGCCTGGTTTTTTGGAATTCTGGCTTCGCTATTAATGCTCCTACCCTATATTGGAATAGCCATTGGCTCCATTTTACCTGCCGTTTTTGCCCTGGCTACCAAAGACAGCGCCTGGTATGCGGTGGGGGTTATAGGTTGGTTTCAAGTGGTACAATTTCTGGAGGGAAATTTTATAACCCCGAATATCGTCGGGGGGAAGGTCAGTATTAACCCGCTGATGGCTTTAGTAAGCTTATTATTAGGAGGAATGTTATTCGGATTGGCGGGCTTGATCTTAGCACTACCTATGGCTGCTGTACTGAAAGTTTTTTTTGATGCCGTTCCGTCATTGAAACCCTATGGCTTTTTAATCGGAGAACCGGAAAATTATCACCTCAAGCGCTATTCGGGAAAAATTATTCTTAAACGTTGGAAACTGAAAGAGAACAAAGAAGCCCGTGAAAATGGTAAAAAATAAAGCTGTGTAGCAATTAGCTTTCTTCCGTTGACAAAAAAGGTACATAGGCAGATTTCACTGAATAGGTACTCCCTTTGAAAAATCGGCTTATTTTTATAGATTCCCTATTTGTGTTCCAAAATAATTCTTTCGAGCTCGTCCGCTTGTCGTACCCCCGATTGACGCCATTTCAGGTCGCCGTTTTTAAACAACATTAGAGTAGGTACCCCCTGAATACGATATTGGGCTGACAATTGAGGATTTTGATCAACGTCGATTTTGATAATTTTGGCATCTTCCCCTACCCTATTTTTAACCTCTTTTAATATTGGCGCCAACATTTTACAGGGTCCACACCATTCGGCAGAAAAATCCACCAATACCGGTTTATCTGAATTAATAATTTCTTGGAATGTCATGATCTAATAGTTCGTTTATCCTTGTAACAAGTTTTCTAGCCAATAAATTTCGTTCCTCCAAAGCCTATTTTCTGTAACCCTAGTTACGTATCCTGCTATTTAGAGCGCTTTCTATCTAAAATTCCTCTACCTCTTTCCGAAAGTAAACGCAAACCGATGCATTTAGCCACTCATCCAATTGTACAACCATTCACCTAAAAACGCTTCACAGGGGTCGATATTCGCTATAATTTTGAAATACCAAAACAAAAACAATTAGCCATTTCTAATTAGCGAAAGCCATGAAAACTAACTTAAAATTATTCGTCTTTACTACCTTGATTCTTGTTGCACCCCTTTTTGCCAACGCTACCAACCCCGAAGCTAAGGCAACCTTGAGAACAGGAATGTATTTCTCAAAAGATGGAAAGCTCAACGTGTTTGTTGAAAATCAATCCCTAAAAACGGCTAAGATCGTAGTTAAGGACAGCCACAACCAAACTGTTTTTGAGAAGAGAACGAACCGTTCTTCCTCAATGACAGGACTGAAATTCGACCTGGATGCCCTGCCTGATGGTCAGTATGTCATCGAAGTTTCCAACGACAAAGAAAAAATTGAGCAGACTGTTAACCTGGAAACACCCAAAAAAGAACGCACATTGGTCGCAATGAAATAAACTCCCTCAAAAGGGTACCTGGATGTATTAGTAGATTATAGGGTAATAGTGAACTACCCGGCGAGCGGTTGCTTTCCGGGTATTTTGATTAAAAAAAACGTCGCTTAAATCTG
>JBAYRB010000462.1:0-3226 GCA_041676905.1 Spirosomataceae bacterium | reverse complement strand
TGATCATGCTGGTAGGTCTGCTTGGGAAAAATGCCGTACTGATTGTGGAGTTTGCCGTACAGAAGCGGCAGCAGGGAGCTACTTTACTCGAAGCTGCCATCGAGGGAGCGAAAATGCGGTTCCGCCCTATTCTGATGACCTCCTTTGCCTTCGTAGCCGGTTTGATACCCCTCGTCGTTTCGCATGGAGCCGGAGCCATTGGTAACCGAACTATCGGAGGCTCAGCCATGGGAGGTATGCTCTTCGGTACCATTTTCGGGGTGATCATTATCCCTGGACTGTACTACATGTTCGCTAAGCTTTCCGACGGTAAGAAGCTGATTAAGGACGAGGAGGGCAGCCCGCTGTCAGAAGATTTCGTACACGCGATAGATCATTTTCCCCAAACAGATGAAACGGATGAGAACAACTAGATATTTAGCATTGGTTAATTTGTTGGTAGGGTTGGTGGTGGCTTCGTGCCGCCCTTCACTTACCCTGACGGAGCAGGGACCCGGTGAAATACCGACTACCTTTAACGGTCGGGACGATTCGGTCACTGCGGCTGCTACTAGCTGGCGGGAGTTTTTTCAGGATCCAAACCTGATCGAGCTGATCGATCAGGCCCTCGCAAATAACCAGGAACTGAAAATCCTGCAGCAGGAAATTGAAATCACACAGAATGAGGTGAAGGCTATCAGCGGGGAATACCGTCCGTTTGTGACCCTGGGCGGTGGAATCGGTTATGAGAAAACGCCACGCTATACCCTGCCCGGTGCGACGCACCATTCGGTGGAAATTGAACACGGAAAGGAGATGCCAGAGATACTGGGCGACTACTGGTTTGGTGCTCGGGCGTCGTGGGAAGTCGATATCTGGAAGAAACTGCGTACCGCGAAAAAGGCTGCTGTTAAACGCTATCTTGCATCGGTGGAAGGGCGTAATTTCATGATTACAAATCTAATTGCCGAAATCGCCGAGGCTTACTATCATCTCCTCGCGCTGGATAACCAGCTGGAAATTGTGCAGCAGAACATCGGCATACAGGAGAAAGCTTTAAAGATGGTGCGGTTGCAGAAAGAAGCGACGAAAGTGACCGAGCTGGCTGTGAAGCGTTTCGAAGCCCAGCTGATGAACACTCAGAGTCTTCAGTACGAGATTAAGCAGCAGGTTGTGGAAACAGAAAACAGGATCAATTTTCTGGTAGGCCGCTTCCCGCAATCCGTTAACCGGGATCGTAGCCGATTCATGGTGGCCAGTCCGGCCAAGGTCGAGATTGGCACGCCTGCATTGTTACTGAGCCGCCGGGCAGATATACGTCAGGCCGAGCTGCAGCTGGAGGCGGCTCGTCTGGATATATCGGTAGCCCGTGCGGCTTTTTACCCGTCCCTGGGCTTATCGGCATCGCTAGGGAGTCAGGCTATCAATCCCGCATACTGGGTTAAACTGCCTTTGTCGATATTTTCGAATTTGGCAGGGGACCTGGTTGGTCCGTTGGTCAATAAGCGGGCATTGGAGGCCAATTTTCAGACGGCCGGAGCCCAACAGCGGCAGGCGGTATACCAATATGAGCAGACGGTATTATCGGCTTGCAGCGAAGTGGCGGGGATTTCCTCCAAAATCAGCAACCTGGAAAAAATCTTTGAACTGAAATCGCGTGAGGTACAGGCATTGACTGAGTCGGTAGCTATTTCCGGCCGGTTGTTTGCCTCAGCCCGCGCAGATTATACTGAGGTGCTGCTCACTCAACGCGAAGCCCTCGAGGTCCGGTTCGATCTGATCGAAACGCGGCTGGAGCAATGGAGCTCCATGGTGGATGCCTATCGGGCGCTGGGGGGAGGCTGGAATTAGTGTTGTTAACGGACACAAACAACGTAGGTCAGGGGCATGCTTCCGGCCTACGTGTGTTTTATAAATTTCCTACGCATTCATTTTTTTGTATAAACCCGTCCACGTATTACCTTTGACCCCGAATCTATCCCTAAAACCCCGGCTGGTAAGTCCTGCCTAAAATCGTCGTTATATGTCTCTGTCGTCTTCCAAAAAGGTGGTTTTTTTATTCCTATTTTCGTTACTATTTACCTGCGGTATAGCCCAGCCCATAATGCGTATCGGTGTAATTGCCGATATACAATATGCTGATATAGAGCCTGCAGGGACTCGGTTTTATAGAAATTCATTAAAAAAATTAGAAGATTGTGTTGCTGAATTGAATCGGGAAAAGGTTGATTTTTCTGTGAATTTAGGCGATTTGGTCGATCGAAATCCGGCAGATTTGGAGGCGATCATGTCGAGGTTACGAGCATTGCATAAACCGTTCTATAATACACCCGGTAACCATGATTATGAGGGGGTAGACAACAACGACCAATTGTATCAGCGCATGGGCATGCCTTCCTCCTACTACTCCTTCACGAACGGAAACTGGACGTTTATCATGTTGAATACCAACGAGGTAGCTTCCTATGCAAACATAAAAGGCACCCAATTAGAACAGGAGCACGCAGAGCTCATACGAAAAATCAAAGAAAGAGGACGAGACAATGATAGACCTTGGAATGGAGGCGTTAGTAAACAGCAATTAAAATGGCTCGTTAAACAATTAAAGAAAGCTCAAAGAAAGGGTCAGCAGGTCATGGTATTTACCCATCATCCTTTGTACCCACCTTTTGGTGCTACCGCTCTTAACGATCAGGAGATTCTGGAAACCCTGGCGGGTTATGCCTGTGTGAAAGGGGTAATTAGTGGACATCACCACACGGGGGAATTCGGTGTTTACGAGGGAATCCCCTGTATCACAACGGAAGGGATGATCGAAACGGCCGATACAAATGCATATGGTATTTTAGAGATTTACCCCGAGAAATTTGTCCTAATCGGCAAAGGTCGAACCAAATCCTACGAATGGGAGCTCAAGCCTAAGGCCAACTAAATAATCGCTCCACCTTATCTACCAAATAGTAGTTTTTCAATTATCGGGGTACCTATTCTATAGGATTATTAAATGGTGAACGGTTCGATATCCGGATCGATTACCTTTTCCTCGTCGTTGACTAATGAAATCCTTTTTTAAATGAAAGTTAAACTATACCTCGCCCTTTGGGTTGTGATTTTTTTATTTTGTTCTTCCTATGCCAAAACCCCACCACCGGAGGAGAAGAACTATGATATCGTAATTGTAGGAGGGAGTTCGGGCGCATTTGGAGCGGCTATTGGGGCAGCCCGTTCAGGCGCTTCGGTTGTACTT
>JBAYRB010000461.1:0-3229 GCA_041676905.1 Spirosomataceae bacterium | reverse complement strand
GCTGACGATCCTAAGAAGGCGCTAGATCGCTACTGGCTTTCTTTGATGAATGGTCATCAGGATTTGGCAAAGAGCGTCATCCGGAGTTTTTATACTAGGGTTGAGGAGGCTAACCGTTTATTTACAACCTATAAGGAAGGTTGGAAAACGGATAAAGGGATGATCTACATTATTTTGGGTAATCCTGACAAAGTACAACGTAGTAAAGACCGCGAAGTTTGGGTTTACAACCAACGCGGTAATGCTAATAATATTAATTTTACATTCAACAAACGTCCCAATCAATTCGTTGATAACCACTATGAACTGGTTCGCTATGTCGAATACCAGCCCATTTGGTATCCGATTGTAGAAGCATGGAGAACCGGCACAATCAGGTAAGAAGACCTTCGAAAAAAAGACCTCCTCAGGGGGATATGGCATTTGGCATTCAGCCAGTCTTAGAAACGCTACGTTCAGGAAAAGAAGTAGAGCGTTTATTTATTCAGCGTGAAATGGGGATGAATGAAATCGTCAAGCTGGCTGAAAGTCGTCAGATTGCAGTTCATCGCGTCCCTTTAGAAAAGCTCAATCGGCTGACCCGCAAGAATCATCAAGGCGTGGTCTGTTTCTTATCGCCGATTCGTTATGTACCCATTCACAATATTCTGACCCAGGTGTATGAGGAGGGGAAGGTACCCCTGTTCCTCCTGTTGGATCGGGTCACGGATGTTCGAAACTTTGGAGCAATTGTCAGGACCGCTGAATGCGCAGGTGTACAGGCAATTATCGTACCGTCCAAGGGGGCTGCTATGATTAATGCGGATGCTATGAAGACCTCGTCGGGGGCTCTCAACTACCTACCCATCTGCCGTGAAGAAAGTTTGGTAGAAACCGTCCGTTATCTTTCTGAAAGTGGTCTACAGTGTATTGCCTGTACGGAGAAAGCCTCTATTCCTCTTTACAAAGTGGATTTTTCGACCCCAACGGTGATAATAATGGGTTCTGAAGAAGATGGCATTTCGCAGGAATTGCTGGCGTTAACCAACGAGCAAGTTGCTATTCCCCTCCTCGGCGAGGTAGACTCACTCAACGTTTCGGCTGCCGCGGCGGTAATCTTGTACGAAGCGGTTCGTCAAAGGCTAGATTAAAGCCATTCACCTCGGGCTTTTTAGTTGATTTTTCTAATTTCCGCTTCGTTACAGGTGGCGGAAAAGGGGGAATTGATTAAACGGTACTACAAAATGATTTTGGAAGTATTAAATTGCTCGCCAGTTTAATTATTTCACAAATAAGTACATTCTGAGCCCAATGACATGAAAGAATTTGACGCAAGTGCCGGCGAGTACATCCCCGCCTCAAAGTCCAAAGAGTTAATTGACAACACGCATAAAGAAAAAGCAAAACGGGGGCTTCGTAAAGACGATTATACCCATAGTCAATTTTTCGGAAAAGATAAATTGGAAGCGCTCCTCCGCGATGCAGGACCTGATTGTGTGGGTATTCGAATTAATTTTATACTCGAAGGTGAAAAAAACGATGAGCTGGGAGCTCTGATTCAAGCCGTAGACAAAAATGGAAATGTCCTTCATCCAGCTAAACAAATGATGAAGACGATGAGTAGTGGGGACGGCGGTGGAGGTTTATATGGAGGTCCCAAATGTCCGCGTACCTGTTTACCTCCTCCTGATGGCGGCCCTAATTAATTAAACGGGAAAATGACACCAGAATAGTGAGGGAAATAATTCTATTTTTAAAAACATACCCTTTGTATTTCGGGGTGTTTTTAACATTAATACCCATCGGTATTCTGCTTTCAAAGGGGCGACAAGGGGGAGTGGCTTATCAGTTATTACTGGCCTGCCTGGTCACCAAAATCGCCTCTGATTTACTGATGATCTATTATGCAGCCAAGGGTATGAACAATCTTTGGCTGCATAATTTGATGGTTCCGATTAGGTATTTTTTGCTCAGTGGGATGATTTATCACTTTCTTGAAACTGCGTATTTCAAGAAATGGATCCGAATCTCCTGGTCATTATTTCTGGTATTCATCGCAAGCGATATCTATCTGTCCAATAAACAGATCATATTTACTGAGGAACATCGATACGTGCGTTATAGCGGGGTGGTTGAGTGTGTGTTGATGCTACTGTGGATTTTGCTCTATTTCTATGAAATAATGCAATCTTTGAAAATTGCCAATTTGCTGAAGTCGCCCGCCTTTTTAATATCGGTCGCCTGGCTACTGCATTATGCAGCATTGGTGTTTTTTGCCCCGTTATTCTACTATATGTATCGAAGTAAGCTCACACTCGATTTGGGAATTCTGGAAATTATTCCCGATTGTATGGAATATCTAGCGGTCGTCATCATTTCGGTGGGGGTCAGCTTCATTCCGTCTCCAAAATATGATTGAACAAACACATATAATACTGGGCATGTTATTGGGGTTTTTTGCCATGCTTTTAATGGCTGGATTTATTATTGTGTTCATTTTACTTTATCAGCGGAGGCAAATGACCCAAGAAAAAAAGCTGAGCGAAGTACAAAGGGAGTATCAGCGAAGTCTACTAGAGACCGCACTTGAGTCAGAAGAAACCGAGCGTCGTCGAATGGCGGGCGAATTGCATGACGATATTGGTGTGATGTTATCCCTCACAAAAATGAGTGTCAATCAGTTGTCTCAAAAAGTCCAAGCTCAGACCGTGGAAAAAGAGATGGTCGATAACATAAAAAAGCTTTTGGATGAAACGATGACCAATGTACGACGCATTTCCAAAGCCCTGGTTCCATCCACCTTGGAACAGTTTGGCCTAGAAGCTGCTATCGAAGATCTGGTAAGCAAACATGCCCACAATCCCATCCCTAAAATCGTATTTCAAGAACCCGATCAGCCCATTCCACGCCAATCCCCAAAGACCGAATTAGCGCTTTTTAGAATTGTCCAAGAACTGGTAAACAACGCCATCAAACATGCGCAGGCTAATCGCATCACGATCGAATTATTCGCCGATGCCGGAAGTATTACGTTGGTGGTGGAAGACGACGGACGGGGTTTCGATGCAGAAAAAATGCGGGGAAGTCGTTCAGCCGGATTAGGATTACGAAATATTGAAAGCCGGTTGAGCGTGATCAATGGCAAGACCTATTATGAACGCCAAAACCCGGGGACACGCATCCAGATCGTCGTTCCATTAGTTGCCTACGCCGTAAAAAATTAGGTAAAACCCCTTTTCGAATCGTGCAT
>JBAYRB010000460.1:0-3239 GCA_041676905.1 Spirosomataceae bacterium | reverse complement strand
GGTGATTACTTCTTCCCTTTACGTATCACAGATTCTGATTCAATGTAACAGTATTCAAGTAATTCAATTAGGGGGTGTATTACGTCACAGTTCTGGCTCAGTAAGTGGCTTTCAAGCAGAGAATTTCCTTGATACCGTCGTTTGTAGCACCTTATTTCTTGGTGCCGACGGTATTGATTTAACACATGGTATAACGACCACAGATTTGTCAGAAGCCCGACTAAATCAAAAAATGATAGAGGCTTCGGAATCGGTTATAGTCTTAGCCGATTCTTCAAAATTTTCCAGGCATGGTTTTGGCAAAATATGTGGGTTTGACGTCGTATCCCGCATCATCACAGACGACAAGATACCCGGCAAAATCGCCAAGCAACTGGAAGATATGGGGGTTGCCATCGAGATTGCCTAGGCTTCTCCCCCCGGGCCACCGAAACTCATGGGAAAATTAAAATTCGAACCCTCATCATCATTTCGTTGCTGGATGGGTCCGTAAGTAGCTTCATATTTTCGTATATTATCTTTCAACGCAGCCAATAATCGTTTCGCATGTTCAGGGGTGATGATCACCCGTGCTTTCACTTTGGCTTTTGGCACTCCCGGTAGCATACGAATAAAATCCAAGACGAATTCGCTATTGGAATGAGCTATCATTGCCAGGTTGGAATATACTCCCTCTGCCATTTCTTCAGACAGTTCTACGTTGATTTGTTGGTCGGGGTTCTGTGGATTTTCGGCCATAAAACAATGAAGTAAGCTAAATTATATTCTTTGTGTTTCTCAAAGTTAGCTAAAAGTGCTGTATAATATTTTGATTGGGGATCAAAATACCGTTTATCGTCTTTCGCGATTTCTGTATACGGAATTTCGAACTAATTACATTTCCTGTGGTGCACCCTGACCAAGCATGAACTCAATAAATACTTGATGTTTATTCCAAAAAACAAAAGGCTCAACAAAGAAGGCCTTATAAAAATGATATGATTAACATCCACAAAGAGTTCGCTTCTCCAATCTTTAACCTTCACCTTAAACAGCAAACCATTAAAACTCATTTTTATTTTACCATTAAGGTATGAAGCCTGCTAACGCAGGTACATGAAGATGGTTACTTTCTTATGTACCTAATCTATCAACCCCCAGACAAAAAAACCGCTTGGGCTGACATGATTAACATCTGTAAAGAGTTGGGGCTCCCTCCGGGTTTTGGTCTTCATAAAAAAGCCAGCCCCTTTGTGAAGGAGCTGGCTTAAGCGCTGTCATTTTAAGAGGTTAAACGGCCTCTTTTTTCTTACGGGTAGATCTTTCCTTCGATTCCTGAAGACTTTCGTATTCTTCTCTGGAACCGACGATAAGGTCATTGTATTTACGCATTCCAGTACCGGCTGAAATTAAGTGACCTACGATCACGTTTTCTTTCAGTCCAAGTAGTTCGTCACGTTTACCTCTTACAGCTGCTTCGCTCAATACCTTGGTAGTTTCCTGGAAGGAAGCTGCAGACATCACACTTTCAGTTCCCAAGGAGGCTTGTGTGATACCCATCAAGGTAGGACGAGCAACAGCAGGTTGTGCATCACGTGCTTTTACGATGCGTAGATCTTTACGTTTGAGGTAAGAGTTTTCGTCTCTCAAACGACGTAGATTCACGATCATACCAGGACGTAAGTTTTCAGAGTCACCTGCGTCTTCAACTACTTTCAAGTCGAAAACTTTATCGTTTTCTTCACGGAACACCCAACGATCGACGGCTTGCATCTCGAGGAAGTTAGTATCACCGGCATCTATGATCTCCACCTTTTGCATCATTTGACGAACGATACACTCGATGTGTTTATCGTTAATTTTTACCCCTTGTAAACGATATACTTCCTGAATTTCATTTACCAGGTACTCTTGTACTGCGGTAGGTCCTTTGATGGAAAGGATATCGGCTGGTGTAATCGCTCCGTCTGACAGAGGATCCCCTGCTTTTACGAAGTCCCCGTCCTGTACAAGAATGTGTTTAGAAAGGGGTACCAGATACCTTCTTTGTGTACCGTCTTTCGATTCGATCAAGATCTCGCGGTTACCCCGTTTGATACCACCGTAAGACACCACACCATCGATTTCAGTAACCGTGGCTGGGTTGGATGGGTTACGAGCTTCGAAAAGTTCGGTTACCCTTGGAAGACCTCCCGTGATATCCCGTGTTTTACCTACAATTCTAGGAATCTTGGCCAATGGCTGACCCGCTTTCACGCGGCTTCCATTCTTAACCACTAGGCGAGCACCTACAGGCAAGTTGTACGTTTTACCGGTAAGGTCTTTCAGTAGCGGACTGGTACCTTTTACTGAAACCGCTGGGTTTTTCGTTTTATCCCGTGTTTCGATGATCACGGCTTCTTGGAAACCGGTTTGATCATCAAATTCTTCACGGTATGTAATACCTTCTTCAATTGCTTCAAAGGATACTTCGCCATCGAATTCGGACAAAATCACGGCGTTATAGGGATCCCATGTACACAATTCCTGTCCTTTCGTAACCGTTTGTCCTTCTTTTACTGCTAGAACAGCTCCGTAAGGAACGTTATTAGCAATCAGTAGTTGTTTTGTTTCGGGGTGTACAATTTTCACTTCACCCGAACGCCCCATAACAATGGTTACTTCCTCACCCTCTGCGTTAACCGATTGCACTAAGCGCAAATCTTCAAATTGGATGATTCCGTCAAATTTCGCTTTGATGTTGGCATCGACAGCGATATTGGATGCTGTACCCCCAACGTGGAAGGTACGAAGGGTAAGCTGTGTACCGGGTTCACCAATGGATTGCGATGCGATTACACCGACTGCTTCGCCTATATCGACCATGCGACCGGTAGCCAAGCTACGGCCGTAGCATTTCGAACAAACCCCATTGCGGGTTTCGCAAGTTAGGACCGAACGAATTTCTACCGTATCTATGCTAGTCTCGTCGATAGCAGCTGCAATTTCTTCTGTAATTTCATCCCCGCTAGCCACAATCAGTTTATTGGTTAACGGATCGTATATGTCGTGTACACTTACCCGACCAAGTATTCTTTCTGACAAAGGTTCAACGATATCTTCATTGTCTTTCAACGCAGAAATTTGAATACCTCTCAGTGTCTGACAATCCTCCTCGACAACGACAACGTCTTGAGCAACGTCATGGAGACGACGGGTTAAGTAACCTGCGTCAGCTGTTTTTAACGCTGTATCGGCAAGACCTTTCCGCGCACCGTGGG
>JBAYRB010000459.1:0-3240 GCA_041676905.1 Spirosomataceae bacterium | reverse complement strand
TTTATTTAAGGAATGAACACCTGAGTACAAGTCCATTTTTCTCTTAAAATACACTCCTATGAATATTGAATTAGTCCGCGTAGACGATGGATTTCATTTTGAAGCTCGTGGCTCTTCCTCCGATGTCACTGTCCACCTCGACGCAGCTGAGGGAATTGGCGGAGCGAATGCCGGCGTACGGCCTATGGAACTCCTATTGATGGGTTTGGCCGGATGCAGTGCCATCGATGTGGTATTGATTTTGAAAAAACAACGACAGGATATCCAGGATTTCCGAATTTTGGTAGAAGGTGAGCGGGTGGAAGAAGAAGGTACAAAACGGAAGCCCTTCCGTAAGATACATTTGCATTTTAAATTGAAAGGCACCAACCTCAACGCTGAGAAAGTCAATAAAGCCATCGCACTTTCGATGGAAAAGTACTGTTCTGCAACGGCTCAAATGGAAGCGCTCGCTGAAATAACATTTGAAGCGACGGTGACTGAGGACGAATAAATTGCCGAGCCTGTACGGTTTAAACCCGTGTATTTATCCTACCTTAGCCCAAGGCTAGGGGTTATTTTAGTGGGTATCCGTAGTAATGACGGATCAGTTTTTTATGTTAAAAGATTTTTGGAACAGATGTCACAAAATAATAATTCACCCATTCCGGCGGCTCATCTGGAGTATTTAACACCCAGGCAGATTGTAGCGCAGTTGGATCAATACATTATTGGGCAAGACGATGCCAAGCGAAATGTCGCGATTGCATTACGGAATCGCTGGAGACGGATGAGTGCTCCGGAAGAAATCCAAAAGGAAATTATCCCTAACAATATTTTAATGATCGGTGCGACGGGGGTTGGGAAAACCGAAATCGCTCGTCGTTTAGCCAAGATTGCCGATGCTCCTTTTGTAAAGGTAGAAGCTTCAAAATTTACGGAAGTCGGGTATGTAGGGAGGGATGTAGAGAGTATGGTCCGCGACCTAGTCGATCAATCGGTGGCAATGGTCAAAGCTCAAAAAAAAGAAAAAGTCAAAATGCAGGCCGAGCAGATTGTGGAAGACCTCATTTTGGACACCTTGATTCCTCCTGTTCATCAGCATAGCAGCTATGCTCCTCCCTTGTCGAAGGAAGTAAAAGATTCGGATACTGTTCCCACGAATGACGTAGAGTTGAATCAGCGTACTCGCGAACGGTTCCGGGAGAAAATCAGAAACGGTGAACTCGACGAACGTAAGATCGAAATCGAAATCAACCAGCCGAATTTGCCGAACATCGGTATGATCGGTGGGGGAATTGACGATGTTTCGATGATGAACATTCAAGAGATGATCGGCAATATGATGCCTCGGAAGTCCAAAAAACGGAAGATCACCGTTAAGGAAGCCAAGAAGCTTTTACTGGAAGAAGAGTCGAACAAGTTGATCGACATGGAAGAGGTGAAAGAAGAAGCGATCAAAAAAGCGGAAGATTTAGGGATCATATTTATTGATGAAATTGACAAAGTTGCTTCGAGTCGATCGGGTGGCGGCGGTGGTCCGGATGTAAGTCGGGAAGGGGTACAACGCGACCTTTTACCGATCGTGGAGGGTAGTGCGGTCAATACGAAGCACGGGATTGTCCATACCGACCATATCTTATTTATTGCCGCTGGTGCTTTCCATGTTGCCAAGCCTTCGGATCTAATTCCGGAATTACAAGGGCGGTTCCCTATACGGGTGGAGCTTCAAAGTTTGACCCAGGATGATTTCTACCATATACTCAAAACTCCGAAAAACGCTTTGACCAAGCAATATGAAGCTTTATTGAAGTCAGAGGGTGTAGATTTAAAATTTGATGAAGAGGCCTTATACGAAATTGCTCGTATTGCCTTTGAGATCAATACAGAAGTTGAAAACATAGGTGCCCGCCGATTACAAACGGTTATGAGCACTTTATTAAACCAATTAATGTTCGAAGTACCCGATGTAGTTGGCCCCAATGCCCATGTGATTGTGACCAAGGAAATGGTCGAAGAACGATTAAGTGGGTTGGTGAAAAACCGGGACTTGAGTCAGTATATTTTGTAAGATTTTTTAGCTCAAAAACCGTGGCCGAACCCGTCACGGTTTTTGGTTTTAATGGTAAGATAACGTCATTCCCCTCCGACTACACTAGAAGAAAATCATACCTGCTCGGCTTCATCAGCTGCGACAATCGTCCTTTTCTGCTTGGTACGACCAGGGAAACGGCCATAGAATACGACACCAGCACTCAGTAACCCAGCAGCCAGCCAGCACACATCCGTCACCCATACCTGAGTTACCCGGGTTTGCCAGAACCAGTCGGATGTCGTCAATCCATTGACCACAGGCACGGCCAGCGAAAGAAGTGCCAATGCTCCAGCGTTGAAATAGGTAAGTTTCGCTTCCTCATTTAACCATATACCGACCAGTGTAAGGATCGCCCAGGATCCAAAGAATATCGTATTCACCGTCGAAACATGACCTTCGCCGGTTCCTACAAGCCGTTCGGCCGCGAACAGCACGGCTATTGCGGGAAAGAGTGACAGACACACGGCTAGGCAAACGATGGTTACTCGATGATGAAACCGCTTCTGCTCGAATGTATACTGTCGGTTGTTTCGTGCTTCCTTCCAAAGGAGCACCCCACTGATGAGCATAAAACAGGTGAAGAGCGACAAAATAAAATACAGGATTTTCAGCCAAACCCCGCCAAAAGTCCCAAAATGTAGGTGCATGACGGCTTCTATAATTTTATGCGTAAACTTTTTATCTACCTCGGGCATAGAACTGTAAAGCCGGGTTCCATCCAAAAGACGAAAGCTTATGTAACCGTGAGATGCAAATACGGCAGGACTTCGGCTGACAAAACGATAATTCACTACCCCATCCTCCTTTAGCAAATGATGGGTCTGGATCCCGATGATTTCGTATTTATTCCCGTACTCGTCCAGCACTTGCCTATGTAGTTCCGGCAGCTTTCCAAGCATGGAACAATCGGCCGCCTCCTCGTCGTAATGCACTCCATAGGCCGGAAATGCCAGTGCATATACTTTTTCTGGCACTCCGTCGAACAATACCATAACCACAGGCATAAGTACCAGTGCCAGCAGGAGGTAAAAAGCCCCGGTAACTGCATACATCAGCTGAAAAGGCAGCCCAAGTATTCCGAAAACGGTATGAGCATTGGTCCAGATCTGCTTTCGGATACCCTTAAGGGAAAAGGACCAGAACTTGGTAAACAAGTTTTTCCAGTG
>JBAYRB010000458.1:0-3258 GCA_041676905.1 Spirosomataceae bacterium | reverse complement strand
GGATATTATTTACCGTATCGAGCAAGGTTTCCCCTTTTTTCACCGAGCTACCGGAAGACGAAAAAGAGATGGTATCGGCGGAAAGACGTTTTTCAGCAAGCTCAAACGATAAGCGAGTGCGGGTCGAATTTTCGAAAAAAATGTTGGCAATCGTGATGTCGCGCAGCGAGGGAACTTTCTTAATCGGTCGATTGATAACTTCTTTGAACTGCGTAGCTGTTTCTAATATCGTTTGAATATCGTTTTCAGAAACGTTTTTGATCCCTAGAAGGTGCCTAACCGAAAGCTTTGTCATATCTGTTCACTCAAACGCAGCAAAGATACATATTGATCCAAACAAATGTTTGAGAAATGGACAAAAAAGCTTCATTACCCAGTTGAATCGCTAACAATGATTTTATAGAGGGAATGTGAATTTGTGTTGAAAGATCCGTTAATTTGGGGGATTAAGTTACTTTTGGCGGGGTTACTACCGCCCATTTTAGGTCTATAACAGTTTCATAAAACATTATAATCGTGACCCAAAAAAATATTTTAATCATAAATGGCCCAAACCTTAACTTATTAGGGAAAAGACAACCGGAAATCTACGGAAGTCGCGGATTTGAAGACTATTTTCAACAACTCAAAGAAAAGTTCAGCGAGGTTTCCCTGAGCTATTTTCAGTCTAATCACGAGGGGGCACTCATCGATAAAATTCATGAGGTAGGTTTTTCTTTTGACGGAATTGTTATCAATGCCGGAGGCTATACCCACACGTCGGTAGCGTTGGCCGATGCATTGTCGTCTGTCACGTGCCCAGCTGTCGAGGTGCACATTTCAAACATTCACGCTCGCGAAAAATTTCGCCACCATAGTTATTTGACGCCGGTCTGTAAGGGAATGATCTGTGGTTTGGGTTTACAAGGTTACGAACTGGCCGTTCAATATCTTTTGGGATTACAGAAGTAATTATGATCACATTTTACCCGGGGCCGTCCAGACTACACACACAAGTCGAATCTTACTTAAACGATGCCTTCCACTCCGGTTTATTATCGATGAACCACAGGAGTAAGCCCTTTATGGAAATGTTGGAGGATACGATGAATAAGATGAAGGAAAAGTTATTTATTCCGGCATCGTATCAGATAGTCTTCACCTCTTCAGCGACTGAATGCTGGGAAATTATAGCCCAGTCACTTACCCTCGGACAAAGTTATCACTACTTTAACGGCGCCTTCGGTGAAAAATGGTGCGAATATGCGCATCGCATTCATGGTAAATCGATTGCCCAACCTTTCCCACTCGAAGATCAGCCCCTAATGGTTTCTGTCAATCACCATAGCGACGACTTACTGTGTTTCACGCATACCGAGACCTCAAATGGAGCAGTCATTGCTGACGAAACACTAAGTTCCGCGAGGCAAAACTTCAAAGGTTTGATCGCTGTCGATGCAACATCTTCCATGGCCGGTACTGACTTGCCCTGGAAGGATGCTGACGTATGGTATGCATCCGTCCAAAAATGTTTTGGACTGCCGTCGGGTCTTGGAGTCATGATATTATCGCCAGCCGCTGTGGACCGAGCCTATGCGATCAAAGAAAACAAGCATTATAATAGCTTAGCGTTCGTAATCGATAATTTTAGAAAATTTCAAACACCCTATACTCCCAATATTTTGGGAATTTATCTGATGAACCGCCTAATGGGTTCGGTAGACCCAATTGACAAGATTAGTTTGCATTTGAAGAATAGGTATCTACGTCTATTAAAATTTTTAGAAGAATTTGGGGTAAGCCCTCTCATTAAAAACCCCAAAAGCAGGTCATCAACGGTAATGGCTATTCAAGATGCTAAAGACCAAGTGAGCGCAATTAAACGGTTTGCCAGCACGAAGGGTATTGTTTTAGGGAACGGCTACGGTCCTTGGAAAGAATCTACATTTCGTATCGCCAATTTCCCCGCTATACCGGATACTGAATTTGATGAACTGGAAGACTGTTTGAGGGAATTTTGGCGTAAAAGGTAGTAGAAGCATAGTCTTCAATCTCTTTAGTGCTAAAGAACCGACAAACGCTTAAAACGAAAGACAGGAATGATTGGCCAGTACGATGCGCAGACCAAGTGCCTGGTAGCATTGGATTCTATCATATTTGGATTTGATGGAGAGGTATTAAAAATACTATTGGTAAAAAGGGGAATAGAGGAAACATCCACCACATGGTCACTAATGGGCGGGTGGCTACGTCCGGAAGAGGATCTAGACCAAGCAGCTTCCCGAATCCTGAAAGAGTTGACGGGGTTGGAAAATATTTACCTGGAACAATTGTATGCTTTTGGTGCTCCCGACCGTGACAAGATCTCACGAACGGTCTCCATCGTCTATTTTGCCTTAATCAATGTGGTCGATTATGATGAACGGGTTTCAGATAAATACGAGGCACGTTGGTTTGAACTCGACAAACTCCCGGCTCTTTTATTTGATCACGGCGATATGATAAAGATGGCTATCGATAAATTGCGCTACAAAGCCGCTCAACATCCCATTGGCTTTGAATTATTGCCTGAAAAGTTTACGATTCCTCAGTTGCAGAAGTTGTATGAAGCTATCTTTAATACCACCTTTGATAAGCGAAATTTCAGCCGAAAATTTTTATCGACGGGGTTACTTAAAAAGCTCGATGAAAAGCAGCGCGGCCACTCGAAAAAGGGGGCTTACTACTATCAGGTGGACTTAGAGAAATATCACTCTCAGTTCAATTCCTTCTTAAATTTCACACGGGTGAATACTAATTCCTGACACGATTTATCAAGTTTACCAGGTAATAGGCATTTTCAACAATTCGCTCGTAGGCTTCATTTTGCGCCGTTTCCAAGTCCATTGGGCGGTTTAAGACAGAGGCTGCATAGACGATTCCGGCATCATGTGCCTGCTGAGGGGTAATTTCGAGGGTTCCACACAACAAAACCAGAGGAACCTTTGCCTGCTGACATATTTTCGCAAGTCCTTTTACTACTTTCCCTTGTAAAGTTTGCGTATCTACTTTCCCCTCTCCGGTGATGACGAGATCCATCGAAGGAATGATTTCCGGCAATCGTAATTGCTCCATCACGATACGAACCCCTTCTTGTAGTTGTGCATCGAGGAACCAGACAGCCCCGGCACCCATTCCTCCAGCTGCTCCAGCGCCAGGCATAGTTTCGACTGATATCCCAAAATGCCTTTCGGCTACTTTCGAGAAAGAGCGTAGGCCTTGGTCGAGTAGTTCCACCAT
>JBAYRB010000457.1:0-3264 GCA_041676905.1 Spirosomataceae bacterium | reverse complement strand
TTATTCAGCCGGTCGAAAAGACCCCCATCGCATACCAGGCGCTAAAAAAGCAGGATCCGGTAAGTACCCGAGAATTTCGCAACGATTCAGACTCGATTCGGTCAATCATGTTGCCCGATGGAAGCCTCGCTTTATTACATCCCCAGGCCGCATTGACTTTCCTTAAAGAGGGTTTTGAACCGGAAAAGCAATCAACTAGAGATGTCTATATCACCGGTGATGTGTTTTTTGATGTGGCACCGGATAAAAACCGCCCCTTCCTGGTGTATACCGACAAATTTGTAACGACGGTGGTTGGAACTAGCTTTTTGATTCGTTCTTCGGATGTTAGTCCGTCGGTAGAAGTGAAAACCGGAAAAGTGATCGTGCGATCTCTTTCACTCGATAACGACTGGGAAGTTGCATTAACACCCAATCAAAAAGTAGTTTACTCGGTTAATGAGAACAAGATTGTGCGTGAACTTGCTGACGAGCCGGTCATGCTTCCCGATCATGAGGAAATACTTGATTTTCAATTTGATAATGCACCGATTAGCGAAGTTTTCGCCAGTCTTGAAAAAGCCTATGGTATTCCTATTCACTTCGATTCCGTGACCATTTCATCCTGCGCAATCAGCGTACACATGGGCGAGGAGCTGTTTTTGGAAAAACTTTCGATCATCTGTGAAACTATCGGAGCCAACTACACCATTGCCAACGGTGAAGTGTGGGTAAGCGGTCCGGGTTGTCGTTGATCTACCCTTACCCCCCTTGAATGATCTCAAATCAAAATAGAACAAACTGTTTTTTAATATCTAATTTATTTCAACAATGTCAAAGCGATACCTAACGAGACGATGGCTGACTAAGGCGGCGCAATTGACCAGCCTACCATTTTTGCTGGCTCTGTTTCTGATGACGGTTGCCGTTGCCGGTGAAATCGGTTCTCAGGAACTGTTGAATAGGCAGGTAACGATAACCAAAGGTACACGTAGTCTGCAATCGGTTCTAAAAGAACTGGAAAACTCAGCACAACTGAAGTTTTCCTACGTGCCTTCCATCCTGAAGAACAAGAAGGTTACCGTTGAGAATGATAGACTCAGCGTGGGCGAAATGCTCGATCAGTTGCTTTCTCCTAATGACTTGGCTTACAGAGTTTCAGGCAATTATATCATCATCACGAAAGCAAATGAACCCGAAGGAGCTAACGATGTGCAGCTTCTCAATCTTCAAACAACTCCCGAAAATGTAGATCGCCAAATTTCAGGTAAAGTGACCGATGAAAACGGCGAAGGTCTGCCGGGTGTAAATATTATAGTTCAAGGGACGCAGCGCGGAACCACAACGGACGGAGAAGGCCTATTCACACTGGTAATACCCGACGGTGAAGTGACTCTGGTTTTAAGCTTTGTAGGTTATTTAAACCAAGAATTCATAGTAGCTAATCAAAGTTTTATCAATGTTTCACTCGTACCCGATAATAGAACCTTGGAGGAACTGGTAGTGGTAGGTTATGGTACACAACGTAAAGTCAACCTTTCGGGTGCTGTTGAATCAGTTGGTCAGGAAGTTTTCGAAAACCGATCAATTTCAAATACCACACAGGCTTTACAAGGAGCAATTCCTAACTTGAACCTGTTTCTGGAAGACGGAAAACCAACCCGCTCAGCTTCTTTTAACGTACGTGGAAGAACCTCCATTGGTCAAGGAGGTAGTGCCCTGGTACTTATCGACGGTGTTGAAGGAGATCCTTCTTTTTTGAATCCCAATGACATTGAAAGTGTGAGCGTTTTGAAAGATGCAGCTTCTGCCGCGATTTATGGAGCAAGAGGCTCATTTGGGGTTGTGTTAATCACTACCAAGCGTGCATCTAAAGGTAAAACGACAGTCAACTATTCGGCAAACTTCTCTCGTCAATCGTTGGCGAAAAAGCCCGAGTTCGTAACGGATGCAGTAACCTGGCTCGAACATTTCAGAGCTGCTTATTACAATGCTCAGGGAACAGTACCTACCTCAATCAACAACAATACGCAGTATTATAGCGACGAATGGTTGGAAAGATTAAGAGAATGGAAGGCTTCGGGTGAGGGACCAAAAACCATTATTTTACCCAACGGTGATTACGAATATTACGATAACACCGATTGGATGGGCATGCTGTTCAAAGATTATTCATTCAATCAGGATCACAACCTTAGCATTTCTGGAGGAAACGACAAATCGGACTTCCTAATTTCAGGCCGTTTTTACAACTTCGGAGGGATGTATAATTTCGACCCCGATACTTACCGCTCTTATAACCTGAGGGCTAAGGGGTCGTTGAAAGCCTATCAATGGCTTACCCTGAATAATAATATGGAGTTCTCTAATAATGACTACCATATGCCTTATTCAGCCTTGGGAAGAAGTGCCAATATTCAACGTTATATTGAGGTTTCCTCTTTCCCAACCTTGCCCATGTATAACCCCGACGGCACCTATACACGGGGGGGTGCATCGACGCTTGCAGCTTTTATCGAGAAAAATAACTATCAAAATAATAAACAGAACCTTTTCCGAAATACAGCTGGATTCAACACGAGTTTCTTCGACAATGTTTTCCGAATTAATGGAGACTTCACCTTCCGCTACAACGACCGCGAGTTTTTCTGGAAAAGAGTCAAAGTTCCGTATTATCAAAATGCCTATCAGGAAACTCCATCCTATGCAGGTGACCTGAATGGAATCATTTACGAATGGACAGGGCGTACACTTTACACGGCCTCCAACCTATATGCTGAGTTTGAAAAAACACTGCAAAATGTACACTACATAAAGGCAATGGCGGGTTGGAATTATGAAACCTCGTTCTATAAGGCCAATAGTATCCAACGGAATCAATTGCTTTTGGAAAGTGCCGAAAGTGTCCAGTTGGCAACCGGTGCATCGATAACGCCTGGTGCAAGTGCTTCCAGATGGAGAACTGCAGGCGCTTTCTTCCGGCTTAACTACGGATTCAAAGATCGTTATTTATTAGAAGTGAACGGTCGCTACGACGGATCTTCCCGCTTCCCGGTCAATCAACAATGGGGTTTCTTCCCCTCCATTTCCGGAGCCTGGAGAATTTCAGAGGAAGATTTCTGGAAGCAGGGTAGCAATCCGGTATCGGATCTAAAACTCCGGGTATCGTACGGCTCACTGGGGAATGGAAATATCTCACCTTATCAGTTCCTCGAATTACTGAGTATAGGAAATTCTAGTCGCGTTTTGGATGGCGCACTTAACAAAAGTACAAGTGTACCGGCG
>JBAYRB010000456.1:0-3267 GCA_041676905.1 Spirosomataceae bacterium | reverse complement strand
CCGCTACATTATCGACGCTAGCGGGTACGGCCGGGTATTGCCCCGCTTATTCGATTTGAACAAGCCCTCTAAGTTCACCGCTCGGGGCGCCGTTTTTTCCCATTTGAAAGACATCAACCGGAACGCGCTAACCAGTGCTAATATCTTTGTACATTCCTTTGACAACAACCGATCATGGATCTGGGCTATTCCTTTTGCCGATGGTACCACTTCGGTAGGGATAGTAGGTGAACAAGAATATATCAAGGGGATGGCTGAAAATGGAGGTGAGAAATACAAAGATTATATTCAGCAATTCCCTGGACTAGAGGGTCGCTTCGCTAATTCTGAATTCCTCTTCGAACCCAGGGCAATCCTCGGATATTCCATAGGTATTAAACAGATGTATGGACCAGGCTTTGTCTTGGCTGGGAATAGTACCGAATTCCTTGACCCGATCTTTTCCTCGGGAGTAACCTTTGCAACGGCGTCGGGCTTGCTTTCTGCTCAAAAAGTTCACAAACAACTGTCCGGTGAACAGGTCGATTGGAAAACGGAATACGAAGATGTAGTCCAAAAAGGGATAGACGTTTTTAGAAGTTATGTGGCCGGTTGGTATAACGGCGACTTCCAAACCATCATTTTCACCGACGGCATGGATCCGGTTATCAAACGCCAAATTTGTTCGGTGCTAGCCGGGTACGTCTGGGATGAAACCAATCCTTTTGTCAAAAAACACGATACGATCTTAGGTACGCTTGCCCAGGTAATTAAGCTTCGGGACAAAGCCCGATTGGAGGGAATAGAATGACATTAAAAAACCCGATGTTCTTTCTTGAAGGACATCGGGTTAATCGTTAAATGTAGGTTTACATGCTACCTTCTAGTACCTCTTTTAAGTTTTGAAGCCCTTTTTCAAAGTCCTTGTTCATATCATAAAACAGCCCCATAAAATTAAATGGATAGGGCGATTTACCCGAAATTCTCCATACAACCCTAGTTTGATTTGAGCCCTCATCCGAAACAACCATATAAGCTTGAGCTGGTTCTCCAAAACCAAAATCTAGTTCGCTGTCAATGCGTTCATTCGCTTTTATGGCCGTAATGGTCTGTTTGCCTTTTCCTGTTTTTTCCCCTTTCCATTGATACACATACCCAACGGTGCCATCAACGCCTTTCGTGGTTTTTTTAATGGACGGATCAGACAGTTGCCAAACACCGTAATTTTCCTGGTTTTCGACGTACTTGACATAGTTAAAAACCTCTTCTTTCGGACGATTAATGACAATTTCACTGCCCGCATTAAAGTCTTTTGGTAGGAAAAGGGCAATGATCAGAGGAATACCAATCACAACCAGAAGGGCGATGATGATTATTTTTAGCGCTTTCATTTGAATAGTTTAAATACGTTCTAATACTTATCTGAAGTGCCTGCCAATTCTAGCGTGCGAATATCTATCTTATTCATTTTCATCATTTCTTGTACAGCTGCTGCTCCGGTAACAGGGTTATTTAGTAGCGAACTCATGTTTTCCGGTATAACTTGCCACCATACACCAAACCGATCTTTTAGCCACCCACACCTGCTTTCTTCACCACCTTCTGTGAGTCGTGACCAATAGAAGTCGATTTCCTCCTGAGATTTACATTCAACCACAAAGGAATTGCCTTCTGAAAAATCAAAATCATGAGGGATGGTACTGCTGGTTGCATTGAATGGGTAGCCATTTAATTCAAACTGAGCAAAAAGCAAGGTGCCCTCAGGTATTCCTGACTCGGCCCCATAAGGGGCTTCGAATATCGTTTTACTCGCAGGGAATATCTCTGAATAATGATTAATCGCTTCACGTATCAACTCTTTTTTTTGATTTGCAAACAGTAGCGTTGGAATGATTTTCTGTTTGGACCCTGCATTACTACTATCCAACTGCCAGTTAACGCCAAATCGGTCTTCTACCCAGGCATAGCATTTACTCCAGGCATATTCATCCAACGACATTAGGACCTTACCATCTTTATTCAAACGGTCGAAAAGCTGTTGGACTTGATCCGGATCTTGGCAATAGACGTAATACGAAACTGAAGGATTTACTTTAAAAGAGGGTCCACCGTTTAAAAACATAAATTTCACGCCTTCAATTTCTACCGTGGTAACCATAGAGGCAGAATCCAGGTACTTTACATTTTCGAATATCTCGCTGTAAAAATCAGCTATTTCCTTTACGTCGTGATCAAACCAAAGACAGGGGTAAATATTGCTTTTCATATAGGTTCAATTTTGAGCCATCAATTATTTTCGACGAGAATAGTAGATCTCTGGCATCAAAACTAGTTTAATAAACTCGATAAATTATTGTCATATGTCAAGAAGTAACGAGTGTGTTTCGAGATTTTTAGCGTATGAAAACCCTTTCCTAACCCTCTTTCAAGTCTGGCATTTTTAGCAATGTGACGAATCAGTGTCCTGGTATATGAGCATCTCCCACCAGTCCGTTCGAAAATTTTAATAAATTGTTTTCCAATTCAAGAATACTTTTGCAGTTATTCCTAAACCTTATCATTATGCGTTACCTAGGCATCCTCGTCCTTTTCATCTCGTGTACCCGGCCTGAGCCTCAATTATCCTTACCCAATATTTTATGGATTACCAGCGAAGATAATAGTCCGTTTTTAGGGTGTTATGGGGATACCTATGCCACCACGCCGCATTTGGACAGCCTGGCGGCAAGGGGCTTTCTGTACACCCATGCCTACGCCAATGCTCCTGTTTGCGCCCCTTCTCGGAATACGATATTAACCGGGGTTTATGCGAATTCAGCAGGGCAGGAAAATATGAGGAGTCAATACCCCCGCGCAGATCAGATCCTACCTTATCCGGTCTATTTGAAACAGCTGGGTTATTATTGTACCAATAGTCAAAAGGAAGATTTCAATATTAAACCTGAGCAAACCAAGGATTTGTGGGATGAACTGGGCAAGGACGCTCATTATAAAAACAGACCGGCCGGTCGTCCCTTTTTTGCGATTTTCAATTCGACCCTTACCCACGAAAGCTCTCTTCACAAGACTACTCCGGATTCCTTATTACGTCACAGGCCTGAGGAAGTCCGACTCCCCCCTTATCATCCGGATACCCCCGATCTACGCCACGACTGGGCTCAGTTTTACGATAAAATCGAGGAAATGGATCAGTGGGTTGGAGGCATTTTACAAGAATTAAGAGAGAGTGGTGAAGCGGACAATACCATTATTTTTTACTATGGGGATCATGGTGGGGTATTGGCTCGG
>JBAYRB010000455.1:0-3274 GCA_041676905.1 Spirosomataceae bacterium | reverse complement strand
CTTCTTCGGTAAGGTTTTCAAAGCCGGGAGCACTGCTCATTCGGTGAATTCCGCCCTCAAATTCTCCTCCGAAAACCGATTTGTAAAAGTTGAATGCTTCTTCAGCATTTCCGTCAAAATTCAAATAAGGATGCAGTCTTGGCATGATCGATTGGATTTAGTTGAAATACATTTTTCAATTGGCGTACTCATCCATGTAAATTGAATAAGGAGCCTGTTTTTATGCCAAAATTACTAGTTTCAGTATAATTAAGACTTGCCAAATGACAAGAAATCATTGGAATAAGCTTCCTCAAAAAGGAAAGATATATTTCTATTTTACGTTGTCTAGATTATAATGCAAACCTACGTTTTCCCGACGAGCCATGGCCATTTTTATCACCAAATAAGCCACGTTGATCATGTTTCTCAGTTCACAAATTGGAACTGAAACCTTCGATTCTCTATACAGGTTTTCATGTTCTCGATAGAGGAGCTCCACCCTATCGTATGCTCTTTTTAAACGGCGATAGGTACGGACAATCCCGACGTAGTTCGACATAACACTATTGAGCTCACGCGTCATTTCGGTCACGAGAACATGTTCCTCCGGATGGGTCGTTCCTGAATCATCCCATTCGGGGACATTGTCGGGGATTTTATTATCATTTTGATGCTGAATCGTATGCAAAAATGCCCTATGCCCAAATACAACGGCTTCCAGCAGGGAATTCGACGCAAGCCGATTAGCACCGTGCAGTCCGGTGCAGGCACATTCACCCACGGCATATAAGCCACCTATATTGGTTTGCCCCCATTCATTCACCCGAACCCCTCCACAGAGAAAATGTTGGGCAGGAACCACCGGTATCATGGTTTCACGAACATCTACTCCGTTATCCAGACAATATTGGTTGATATTGGGGAAATGATCTGTAAATTTCTGGTAATCGAGGTGGCGTACATCCAGATATACATGGTCGACCCCTCGTTTTTTCATTTCTGAGTCGATAGCCCGGGCGGTGATATCCCTAGGAGCGAGTGATTGTCTTTCGTCATATCGTTCCATGAAAGTGCTTCCGTCCTCGTGTTTCAGTATGCCCCCGAACCCTCTCACTGCCTCCGAAATAAGAAAGGACGGCTTTTTTCCGGGTGAATAAAAACTCGTAGGGTGAAACTGGATAAACTCCATGTTATCGCAGATGCCTTTAGCGCGGTATGCCATAGCGATACCGTCACCGGTGGCAATGGCCGGATTGGTCGTATTTTGGTAAATATTGCCGATTCCTCCCGTGGCAAGTAAGGTCGCTTTTGAAAGAAATTTTTCAACACGGCCGGTTTCACGATTCAAAACGTAAGCTCCATAACATTGGATGTCATCCCTATATCGGTAAACCGTTTCCCCTAAATGGTGTTGGGTAATCAATTCTACCGCATAGTAATGGGTAAATAGCTGGATACTTTTCAGGCGGCTCGCTTCCTCCAACAGGGCACGTTCTATTTCTGCGCCGGTAATATCTTTAAAATGCAAAATTCGGTGATCGGAATGCCCCCCTTCCATCGCTAGATCATAGTCTCCGTCTGGAACCTTATCGAACCGTGTACCGTAGGCAATGAGTTCCTTGATTCGGGCAGGGGCTTCTCGAACGACCATCTCTACTATTTTCCGATTGTTCATATCATCCCCCGCATCAATCGTATCGGCGATGTGCTTTTCAAAGGAATCGGACTCCCCCCAGACAGCCGCAATCCCACCTTGGGCATATTTGGTATTGGTTTCGTCGGCGCGAACTTTGGTGATAACCGCAATGGAAACCGGTGTTTTTCTAGCTTCAAAATGACGGCCTAGTTTCACCGCATAACTCAGCCCCGCAATGCCCGACCCGATAATCAAATAATCGTAAACAGCCATAAATAAGCCAATTCGTATAGGAATGGTTTGGTGCAACAAACATATCAAAAAAAGCCGATGAATAAACAAGAAAATGAGGGGTTATTAGCGGTTGTATACGACATTTTAAAATCGCTTCCCCACTCCCATTTGACGGTCGCACGAGGATTGCACCGAAAGCACCGTAGAATAATAGCCAATCAGATAAATGGTAATTCTCTGATCCAGTTGCGTATAACTTGCGTAAGGGGTTACAAGTTCGGCTGTTTCACCAGGATATTATGGGTTAAAATCGAAATCTTTCTGATTAATACACTATTTTTGAAAGTAGATCCCAGGCAAGACCTGCGGCAGTTGTTCTGTTCCCAATGCATAAAATACTTACAAACCGTCATATTTTTTAAAGTTTTCTAGAAGATGAAAAAAATAGTTTTGTCAGCGCTTAGCCTATTCGTCTTTTCCGGTGCCTTTGCTCAATTGAAACCGGATAAGATGACTCCTGAATCCAGTGAGGTCTGGGATCCTGAACCCAGGGTGGTTACTCCCGGAGATATTAAACCGAACACCCTAGGAACTACCGCTCCTTCGGATGCAATCGTATTGTTCGATGGCAGCAATCTAGACCAATGGGTTTCAGCCAATGATGGAAAATCGCCAGCCCCCTTTACCCTGGCCGACGGCGCGATGACTGTCGCTCCTCGTAAGGGTGGTATTCAAACCAAGCAGACTTTTGGAGATTTTCAACTACACATTGAATGGAGATCGCCGGAAGTAGTCAAAGGGCAAGGACAAGGCCGCGGTAATAGTGGCGTTTTCTTACAAGGCATATACGAGGTACAGGTGCTCGACAGTTACGAAAATCGTACATATTCCAACGGACAAGCGGGTTCTATTTACAAACAAACTCCTCCGTTGGTCAATGCGACCCGCAAACCCGGCGAATGGCAGTCCTACGATATCATCTATACCGCCCCCCGATTTAACAAGGATGGCGTGGCCATAATCCCGGCTTATGTAACCGTGATCCACAACGGCGTGGTAGTACAAAACCATACTCAGATTCAAGGTAATACACCTTTTGTAGGTCGTCCGATCTATAAACCTCATGGTAAAGGTCCTATCCTTTTACAAGATCATGGTGATTTAGTAAGTTATCGGAATATTTGGATTCGAGACCTCTAATTGCGGAAGGTCACCACTATTATAAAGACGAAACAGGCTCTGGGAAATACCTGGAGCCTGTTTCGTTTAATTGCCTATTTTTATTTCCACCCGTTAAGGAGCAGGTGCATAGCCTGGATTTTGTGGTCGTAAATTAGGGTTGTTCTGCATTTCAGCCAAGGGCAAGGGGAAGAGTAAATGCTTATCCTCAAGGGTTGCACCTCCACTGATGTTTAGGTTTTT
>JBAYRB010000454.1:0-3277 GCA_041676905.1 Spirosomataceae bacterium | reverse complement strand
TTGGTGAGAATCTCAGTTGCTACCGACATTACGTCGCGTCCCGGAGGTAAACCTTTTCCTGACATGCTGCCGGATCTATCGTAAGAAGTTTCGGCTTCGGCAACTCCCAGTAGGGCGAGGCTGTGTTTACCCCAGTCTTCTTCGTAGCGGATACGATTCGAGGTTAGGAGGCGGTAATTGTATGAATTCGAGTTGTACAATTCCCCTCCATTGGAACCACCTTGTTTCGTCCGACGGTCGTTGTAGCTTGCACTGAAACCGTTGCTGAAGCTAACACGATTGTAGCTTGAAACGGTGAGTTTGTCATTGATCCGATAGTCGAGGTTGATATCGTTCGACAGTTTCAAGCTTTCGGCGTTGGAGTAGTTGTATTGAATAGAGTGGAGGAAGTTTTCGCGGTCACGTCCCAGCCAGCCGGTGTAAGAGCGAGCATCGATAGGCTCTCCTGTCGCGTCATACGCAGGGTCGAAAGGCAGGTTGGTATACGCGTCATATCCGTCGTGGCTTCTGCAAAACCCAACGTATTATTTACACGGATAACGGTTTTTCCTGCAGCTCCCATTTTCGTCGTCACGATGATTACCCCATTGGCGGCACGAGAGCCGTAAAGACCGGTAGCAGCAACGTCCTTTAAAACGGTTACGCTTTCCACGTCGGCTGGGTTGAAGGTTCCATGGATGTTACCGTCAACAACATAGAGCGGAGAGGTTCCCGCAGAAATACTACCTGCACCGCGGATAACCACCTTGGCAGCACTAGTTGGGTCGCCTGAGGTCGAAGAAACTACTACTCCTGGGGCTTTACCCTGCAGTAGGTTTGACAATTCGTTAGAAGTGACGTCTCTAAGTTTTTCGTTGGTGATTGTCGCCACCGAACTGGACAAGAAGCGAGCTTTCTTCGATGAGTACCCCACAACAATTACCTGATCAAGCTGATTGACCGATGGCACCAGTGTGATGTTGATCGCTGTGCGCCCATTGATGGCAACTTCCTGCGTTTCATAACCGATAAAACTGAAGAGCAACGAGCCGTTGTCCAATTGTTCGTCCGACACGGAAAGTTCAAACTCCCCATTGATTCCTGTAGCCGTACCTTTTTCGGTGTTTTTGATCATGACGGTTACGCCAGGGAGGGGTTGGCCGTTTTCATCGCTTACCCTACCTTTCACAACTTTGTCTACCCAAACCGATGTATTTCTGCTCTGAGCTGACACGGGAAGCACTTGCTCTTTCACGGTCTTTAGTGATATGTTCAACTCTTGGGCGATTTCGTCGTATTCCATTCCCTCAATTCTTCGCATTATGTACACACTGCGTCGTTTGGGAGCCAATTGATCAATTGCATTTTCCACATCATGGTACATCTCCTTGTAGTGAATGAACTCGTCTGGCTGTTCATCTATATCAATGGGCATATACTTGACGTTCTCCAGCGATATGTTTCGCTTTAATTCTGCTTTCACAAAATTGAAAGCCCTGTTTCGGACGGCATTGAACAGGTAAGCGCGATAGGAAGTTCGGATGTTGGTAAACCGATGGTTGGTGTAACAGGAAGAAAAAACGTCCGAGACGATGTCTTCAGCGATTTCCCTGGAAGAGACAAAACGGATGGCGTGATTGCATATAGGAGCATAATAACAGTGGAACAACTTTTCCACTCCCAAGTCGAAATTTGCCAGTATAGTTTTCCTAACCAGAACTTCTGGGTCTTTAATTACCGAATCTCCTACGGTAAAATCATAGTTTGAATCTATCAGTTCATGACGATCGCCCTCATCGGCGATATATTCTTGTTCCATGTAAGCTGTATAGCCAATTTTCCTATCTTCAGCTTATAGACAGTTTAGTGCGTGATTAGTCCTAGTCAGTTTGATTTTTTGGAAAAATTTTTGAATGTGCCGTAACAAGAGTATTTCATTTTGATTTAGTCTATTGATGAAACCTTTGCAAAAATCGGATTTTTAGTGAGAACTCACATTTTTTAGCAATGTCTTACAAGGGGGTGAATCCGTCAGGGGAAAAGTACTTTTCCTGATAACCCGGTTTTTTTCTTCATAGCAACATATTCGTTTTTCGTTTTCGATTTCTCTTCAGCAGTTAGTAGCTTTCCTGACATAGTCACCGGTTCATGAAAGTAGACATCGCCTGAAATCAAGGCTGCCGCAACCGATACGTCGCCCCACTTCAGGATTCCCGGTATGTGAATGCCTACGCCGAAATAGTCCAAACCCTCTCGTTGGTCGAACAAGTAACTCCAAGGAGTTTGGTAGGTGTGAATTTCGTTAAACTCACCTCCCAATGCAGTATAAAATATTCCAGCCAGTCCTGCCTCCTTAAAGCCGTAGAATGTTTGGGGAGAGGCATTATATTCCTTTTTAAGCCAATTGGTTAATACTTTCATTTCGTAAACCCAATTTCCTATTACTGTTTCACCCACCCAGAGAGCAGCCCGTCCATAGGTATGCAATTTTCCCAATTTATCATACCCGGCTGATTTCTCTGAAGCAGCTTCACCTGTTCCTGAAAAGTCGATGACGACCATTCCCAGACCGGCATTTTCAATGGATTGTATCAAGTTCAGCGGGAGGTTTTGTTTACCATCTGCATGGGCTAAAATGGCAAATTCATTTCGTTTACCCACTTTCATAAGTACAGGCAATAGTCCCCCGTCTTGGGTTTGGAGAGTGATCCTCTTCCAGCTATTCGCCGTTCCCAAAGTTGTAGCTTTCGCTGATGGATCTCGATCCTTAACACCTAACAACACCTCGAATTCATTTCGTTTTTTAACCACTTCCAAAGCCTTGGCGTTCAAATGTTCCTCTCGCAATTGTTGTCCCATATAGCGACAAAAGGAGGCTGTCGAATGAATAAGTGGGTCTCTATCGCCCTCCTTAAAGACCATTAATTGGGAAGTAGGGAGTGGTTCGAGCATTTTTTCTTTACGAGGCCTTCCGTCACCTTTTCCCTTCAAATGGTAGTCCATAAACCCTAGCAACGCTCCCCGATCTTCGGGGAAGTAACCATGCGGCCGATCGAAGAGTTGATAGTCGATATGCTTCGGTACGTTATACATTGCAAAAACAGGCTGTGCTTTTCTAAAGCTCTTCAACATTTCCGAAGGGAAGAAAGCGGGGTTCGACTCTTGGTTATGGTTACACATTCGTAGCGCTCGGGGAGCCACTAGGCTCAGTACACCCCATTCTCCGGTGAAAGTCAATCCGTTAGGTAGCACTTCACAAACACAGTTATGGCCCATTACGTAGGAATCAAAAGTACCT
>JBAYRB010000453.1:0-3278 GCA_041676905.1 Spirosomataceae bacterium | reverse complement strand
ATCCATTGCCCCCTAACGGGAGACGCAGGAAGAATAAACTGGTCATGGTCGGATTGCAAAATGAAGTATTTTAAGCATTGAAGTTCCTGACCCGTAGCGTAAATATGGATAATCGGATTATTTCGTCCAGCAAATCCAATCCATTTTTCGGTTCGGGCAGAAATTTTCCAGTCTGTGTTAACCTCAGCTGTTTTCGCATGGTCTAATAGGGATTTTTCAATGTTATTGGGAGGATTATACAAACCGGTATTACGTAGGTCGGCATCCAGATTCGTGAATTTGGTGGGGTGATTCCAAAATAGCCGATCTTCGAAAAGCTCACCGGCGGTTAAGAGAATTTTGTAGTTCTCGATGTAATAGGGATCCACTTCCAGCGATGCTTTATGTGCTATTAAAGTGGGTATATGGCGAAAATAGGAACTGACATTAATGGCCAAAGATGAGAGTAAGACGATTTTAAAAAGGCGATTCGACTTTTTTTCGGAGGTTTGATACAGATACAGAAGGAGTAAATAAACAGCGGCGCATAGCACGACACTGAAGAGGATATAGCGTTGCGAGATATTTTCTCCCCCATAAATTACCCAATTTTCAATTGGGCGGCTCGCCACTAACATTGCACCGGTCAACAATAAAAACAACAAGGTGCCGGTCATGAAATAATGGGCTTGTCGATGTTTCTCCTTCTGATTTACCAGTAACTCGAAAAACCAACGCAAAGCTGCTAGAAAAAGAATCCCTCCTAATAGGACTGAAACCGTCGAATCGAGATAGAATCGGTGTTCAATTCCATGGTGAAAATCACCGTATAAAACAGAACCAAGGAAATTGAAGAAGAAGGATAGGTTGTTGAAGGGGTGTAACCATAAATTGGAACGATCCCGTGGATAAATTCTATAATCGAAAGTAAAATAAAACAAACCAATTCCCACCGCGATGGCCATCCAGACCACGAGGAAACGGTACCTTTTAGCAAGGGTAAGAAGAATCGCGCCGATGATCCATATCGCTAATCCACTCCCACTGACAAAGGTGGTAACCATAGCAGAAGCCAACGCCCAGGAGTCACCTGACTTCGTACCCTTAGCCAGAAGCCAGACCGTGAGCATCGCAAAAAAGATTAAGGGTGTATTTTGAATGGCAGCAATCGCCCAAAATGCATCTTCATAAAAGCTCAAATTAAAAAGTAGGAGCGCTACGGGTGTAAAAAAGTGTAGGGGCTGTCGGCTCCAGCGAAAAAAACGGTAAAACAGCCAGAGGATTCCTACCAAAAAAAGATTACCAATGACGATTAGAACTTTCAGGTCAGGCCGTCCCCAAACAATAGTAGTCAGGTACATTAAAACTCGCTCAAAAGCAAATCGGTGTTCATTGACTTGTTCAAAAAAAGCTTTTATTTTATCGATAGGTTTCTCCGCGTAGAGCATTCTGTGAAAACTATCCAAAAGGTTATAGTCATCCGTAAAAGCATAGCTTGTTGTAAGCTTGTAGATAATGAAGAAAAAGTAAGCGATTGCTAGAACCGAAAGTGCGACTGCGGTGGGATTTTGATACTTTAATGGTCTTGCTTTTAGCCGGATAAGCAATGCGGTGAGAATAATACAAACGATTGTATAGGGAAAGAAATATATTAAGTAACAGTTCATAATCTGCCTGATAGTCAGCTTGGTAGCTGAAATGTGTGAATAGGTGTGTTACGGTATATTAGGTTCAAAAATAAAAAATTAGTCGGAATACAGGACGTATATTATGGATTACCTAATTACAAGTTCTTCAAGGTGTGTGTGTTACCTGATTCCCTTCGGCCTAGGAATTATTTCATTACATTTTTTTGACCGAGCCGAAGTAGGAATTGCGTATCTGCACCGTCGAGTTTGTACTATTCCGGTACTTGTGTTTTCGGGTTTGTTTTGGAGCTCGGCAATAGCTAACTTCGTCACCCTTTGCATATCTATTCACACTAAAGCCGAGTTTTATTTAATTTAATATGTCCCATCAATATCCAAGAAATACCGTAGTGTCAGAAGAAAGTGAAAGCGATGTGGGCTTGGTTTGGGAAAAGTGTCTTCGAGTTGTAAGGGAAAGCATCCCTTATGCGAGTTATGAAACCTGGTTTGAGCCTATTCGCCCTGTTAAGCTGGTTGGGAAGGTGATAACCATTCAAGTGCCGAGTCAGTTCTTTTTCGAATGGTTGGAGGATAATTATGTGAATATACTGAGAAAGGCACTGGATTATGCTATTGGAAAAGATGGGATGTTAGAATATTCTATCATTGTCGATACGGGTAATGAGCGGCATAAACCCCTAACGATGAACGTAACCAAACCGGTTACGCCAGCGCCAGGGAAAAGGGATAATTTTGAAAGGGATCCTAGGCGTCATTTATCGACACCGTCAAAAGATCTCGACTCTTTACAACTGGATTCTTATTTAAACCCCAATTACAGTTTCGACAATTTTACCGAAGGTGATTGTAACCGCTTGGCGCGTTCAGCAGGATTCGCTGTAGCCCAACGTCCGGGCGTTACCGCTTTTAATCCGTTAATGATTTACGGTGATGTAGGATTGGGGAAAACGCATATCGTTCAAGCGATTGGAAATTATATCATCAATCATTTTCCCGACAAGGTAGTTTTGTACGTCTCCTCGGAGAAGTTTACAAATCAGTTTATCAATGCTCTTAAAAACAACACGTTAGCCTTATTTACCGAATTTTACATGCGGGTCGACGTGCTGGTTATTGATGATGTTCAATTTCTATCGGGGAAGGAAAAAACACAAGATACCTTCTTCCATATTTTCAACCATTTGCATCAACTGGGTAAACAGATCATTATGACCAGTGACCGTCCTCCTAGAGAGCTGGATGGCTTGCAAGATCGGCTCCTTTCCCGTTTCAAATGGGGGCTAACAGCTGATTTACAAGCTCCGGATCTGGAAACCCGTATCGCTATTATCCAGAAAAAATTGCAGTGTGAAGGGGTGTTTATCGACGACGATGTCATCGAATACGTAGCTCATAATGTTTGTACGAATGTGCGGGAATTAGAGGGGGTCATTATCTCCCTGATGGCTCAAGCTTCCCTTACCCGGAAACAAATCGACATTGAACTGGCGAAAAATACACTCAGGAATATAGTCATTGACCAAAGTAGGGAAGTTTCCATCGACACTATTATGGAAATTGTCGCCGATTATTTCAAAATTACGGTAGCTGACTTAAAAAGTAAGAGCCGCAAAAAGGAAGTCGTTTTCCCAAGGCAAATCGCAGTTTACT
>JBAYRB010000452.1:0-3288 GCA_041676905.1 Spirosomataceae bacterium | reverse complement strand
TACGGAAGGGGAGAGTTTTAGAATAGCCCGGGCTTTGGGCATTAGGAAGTTCCCCTACGTCGCTCTCTATGATTCGGCTCGAAACCTTATTAGAACTTTTGAGGGAGAACAGCCTTTTGGAGTTATTGTAGAAGCCATCGAAAAAATGTAGGACGGCTGCATGACCAAAACCAAATAGGGGACTTGTCCCCCAATTGGCGTTGGTGCTGAAATGCTCTGCTGAAGTATACTACTATTTCCCAACACTAATTTTTCTTAGCCGTTTTGGCATAATTGTCCCTTAGGGTCGTGGTTCTATTAAAGACCAATTGACCCGGTGACGAGACTTTGTCGGGATAGAAATACCCTAGTCTAAGAAATTGAAAATGACTGGCCTGAGCATCATTTGCTAAAGCAGGTTCGGCGTAGGCTTTTACGACTTTTAAAGAATTCGGGTTGATGTAGTCTTTAAAGTCACCTTCACTCCCTGTGGGATCCTCTACGAGAAACAATCGGTCGTATAATCGGACTTCGATCGGTATTGCATGGGCAGCCGAGACCCAATGGAGCGTGGCTTTTGCATGAATTCCTGAAGTGTCGTTCCCGCTTTTACTATTTTCTATATAGGTACAGCGAATTTCAATGATTTCGCCCTTTTCGTCTTTTACGACTTCATCACAACGAATAATGTAGGCGCTTTTTAAGCGGACGTATTGGCCGGGAGAAAGACGGAAAAACTTCTTCGGTGGGTTTTCCATAAAATCGTCTTTTTCAATCCATATTTCCCTAGAAAAAGGTACTTCACGCTCCCCCGCTTCCGGATTTTCGGGATTGTTTTCACTCAAACACATTTCCGTTTTACCCTCGGGGAAGTTAGTGATGATCAACTTTAACGGGTTAAGGACAGCCATCCTACGAAGCGCAATTTTATTCAGATCTTCGCGAACACAGAACTCAAGTAGGCTTAGGTCAACGCTATTTTCTCGTTTCGACACCCCGATTCTTTCTACAAAATCTCGAATCGCAGCGGGGGTATAGCCACGTCTCCGCATACCGGCAATGGTGGGCATACGTGGGTCATCCCAGCCCGACACATATTTCTCATTCACCAATTGCATCAATCGTCTTTTGCTTGTCACGGTATAATTGACATTCCGACGAGCAAATTCGTATTGGCGCGATGGGAAAATTTCGAGCTTTTCAATCAACCAGTCATAAAGTTCCCGATGGGGTACAAACTCCAGGGTACACAATGAATGGGTTACCCTTTCGATGGAATCACTCTGTCCATGCGCGAAATCATACATAGGGTAGATTTTCCATTTGTCTCCGGTGCGATGGTGTGGGGCATGTTTGATGCGGTAAAGCACGGGATCACGCATAAGCATATTCGGATGCGCCATATCGATCTTTGCCCTCAGGGTTTTACTTCCGTCTGGGAACTCACCCGCTTTCATGCGTTCAAAGAGATCTAAATTCTCTTCGATGCTGCGTTCACGGTAGGGACTATTTACTCCTGGGGTAGTAGGAGTGCCTTTTTGATGTGCCATCTCTTCCGATGTACTATCATCGACATAGGCCAAACCTTTTTTTATCAATTTGACCGCATATTCATAGAGTTGGTCAAAATAATCGGAAGCATACCTTTCGTGTTTCCATTGGTAACCTAACCAACGAACATCTTCTTTGATGGCTTCTACATATTCCACGTCTTCCGTTGCGGGATTCGTATCATCGAAACGGAGGTTGGTATAGCCTTTATATTTTTGAGTTAAACCGAAATTCAGGACAATGCTGCTCGCATGGCCAATATGAAGGTACCCATTGGGCTCTGGTGGAAATCGTGTCACGATACTATCGTATTTCCCACTTCCTAGATCCTCCTCAATAATTTCTTCAATGAAGTTTAACGATTTTGTTTCCTTAATTTCTTCCGACCTCATAATTTTACTTCTAATATAGACCTGCAATTTACTCAGGTTTTCGTTAACGAGTGATAGAGATGGGGCAATTTACATCCCGTTAACCCCGGTCTGCTCATGAATAGTTCATTTTATATGGGAACTCCACAAAATAATTGTAATTTGTATATGTTGCTTCTAGGTTGTAAACCTCTCGGTAGGCATATAGAGCAACACGATATATTCTTTAGCATCGGAAGGGAGCTCAAAGATTTTGTTCCGCAAATATTGGAGTTTTGGCCCGAAGCAGATGCAAAAGTACACATTGATGCTTTCCGGCCTATTACATCGGTAGAGGGGTACCGTATCGAAGTGATCGGGCGAGATGAGGCCACAGATAACGAGGGTAATAAATTGTACTTTGTCAACTTAGGTGGTTATCGACCCAAAGAGTTCGAAGAGTATCATTTCAAGCGAATTGTGGTAGGCAATTCGCTCGCAGATGCTATCAAACAAGCCAAAAACACCGTCTTCTGGGATACCCATGACTCGCCGCACATCGACGATAAATATGCACTGGATGTGGATGATCTCTATGATGTCGAAGACCTACTACCGGCTTCCATAAAGGCGGCGTATGCCCTTAAAATCTCGAAATCCTCCGAAGTTTTGCCAGAGGATGAGGTTCAAAATGGCTACTTTAAATTAAGTCGTTTGTAACCCCTTACTTTCGGTAAACGTACTGTATCTTCCCAGAATTCTCTTCATCTAAAGTGATATCAATCGGCTGGGAAACTAGTTCTTCGAGCCCATTGGTAACCCGGTACGTCATTACTTCATCGCCAATATCCGATTGATCATATTTTAAGGTCAACGAATTCCCTTCAAAAGTCCAGGTACCTACCAAGTCTTCTGCAAACCCACCGGCTTTAAAAACCTCCACGAAAGTCTTATTCTGGTTGTTAAGCACGTGGATCTGACTGGTGTAAAAAAAGTCGCCCCAATTAGATTCGGAGAAAGGGTCAATTTTTGCCCCGTTAATGGCGGTGTTAGAAAAACCACTGAGTACCCCATAGTCAAGGCTCCATTTTCCTACTACTTCGGGGATGGGTTCCGGCTCTTCGTCTTTCTTACAGGATACGAAGGTTACAGAAAACGCAAGGATGGCCAATAGGTAAAGACGTAATTTCATATATCAAAGGTAAAATGAGAATCTATGCCAAATTACGAAAAAAGGTATAACGTTGATACGGGTCTACTTTTTTTTGCAAAATTTTATTTAACCACAACCATGTTTCCCTGCATCAAAGCATGGTGGCCCGGGAAGGTACAAACGTATTGATAGGTGCCGGGTCGAGTAGGGGCTACAAAGTATATGGTTTCTGAACTTTCTGGTTGAAGCAGCTGG
>JBAYRB010000451.1:0-3288 GCA_041676905.1 Spirosomataceae bacterium | reverse complement strand
GAGAAGTATGCTCCCACCTACAGCATCTGACCCAAGGTTACTGGAACCCGCTCCGTACTGGACTTTTATATTTTCAGTCGAGACGGTACTGATGGATGCGAAATCAGTTTGTCCGACGGAAGGTAGATTGATATTAATTCCATTCCACACCACGGCTGTATGACTGGGCGCTAGCCCACGAAAAGCCACGGTAGCTAGCTGGCCGTTCCCGTAGCTTCTAAACGCAAGGGAGGTATATTGACTTAATAGTTCATCCAAGCGGCGAGTGGCATACAGTTCTTTAACCGTGGAATCCACCGATTGGACATAGGATCCCGCCATATAGCGAACCGGTGAAAATCCCTTTATGGCAACTTCCTTTAACGGAATACTATCTACCTGGGCATAACACGACAGGGTTACCTTTAGCAAAAAGATGCCGTTTAAAACGAGTACACGTCCACCTCGAGAAAATGAAAAAACCATTGGGGCTTAAATCAAACTTTCCGTCCGCCTTTCCGCCGAAAACAGGAACGTCAAATCTTTTAGGCTGGTCTCCTGACTTGTTCCGTTCAAATTGGCCTTCCCATAACGAGTACAGTGGCATTGAAGCTTATTTGAACATTTAGGGAACTTACAGTTGCGGGGACAGTTTCCGATTTACACGGAATTCCCATTTAAGCGAGGCCATAGACAATGACCCTTACACCTAAAAGCTATTGCAAAGCTAGTGTATTATCGGCTCTTCGCCAAAACAAAAATGGGCTAGATCAATAAATAGGAGCCCCCTTTTAAGCAAGGGAAATGGACGATGGTGGTCAACAGTTCTTTTATTGCTTTTGGGGCTTAATTGGCCAAACTTAACTACAAGCTTAATGTACTTCCTCCATCCACGGGTAGGTTAATGCCGTTGATACTTCCTGCACCGGGTGAGCATAAAAAAGCCACGGCGTTGCCTACTTCCGAAGCTTCCGCAAAGCGGCGGGTAGGGATAGATTCAGCTAAAAGGTGGGCTATATCTTCTTCCGATTTGTGTTGGTCTTGCGCGCGCATTCGAATAACTGCATCAAGTCGGGCGGTTTTTGTGAATCCGGGTAAAACATTGTTGACAGTAATGCCGTCGGGACCTAATTCTCCCGCCAAAGTTTTAGCCCATGCGGCAACTGCCCAACGTATGGTATTGGAAACGCCTAAGCCTGCTATGGGTTGTTTAACCGAGGTGCTGATGATATTCACGATACGTCCGAATCCGGCTGCTTTCATATCGGGTACAAATGCTTGAGCCAAGAGGTGGTAATTAATCAAATGCATTTGAAATGTATTCAATAAACTCTCTACACTCGCGTCCAGTAATTTTCCACCGGGAGGGCCACCGGTATTATTGATCAAAATATGAATTTGAACACCTTCCGATTTTATCTTCTCAATGGCTTCCTTGACTTCCTCATTTCGACTAAAATCAGCTATAAAATAGCGGTGCACCTGCCCGTTACTGGTTTCGAGTTTTTCCAGGGATTCAGTCAGTCGACGTTCGTTTCGCGCCAATAAAATGATATTAGCTCCTGATTTGGAGAGTTCTACAGCTGAAGCCAAACCAATCCCCTGTGTACTACCACAGACGAGCGCATTCTTTCCGGATAAGGGTAACCGCATACTTTTCGTGTTGGTGATGATTAAAATTCTGTTCGAATTAAACCGCTACTGGTGCTTTGATCGCAGGATGTGGATCGTAATTTTCGAGTTTAAAATCCTCAAATTTAAAATCAAAAATACTTTTAATGTTGGGATTTAATTTCATTTGGGGGAGGGGACGAGGTTCGCGAGCAAGTTGCGTTTTCACCTGTTCGAGATGGTTGAGGTAAATATGGGTGTCACCGCCTGTCCAAATAAAATCGCCTGGTTCAAAGTCGCACTCCTGGGCGATCATTAAGGTTAGAAGGGCGTAACTTGCTATATTGAATGGTACGCCTAAGAATACATCGGCGCTACGTTGATAAAGTTGACAGGATAATTTCCCTCCACTGGGACCTTCTGACGGGGCAACGTAAAATTGGAACAATGCATGACAGGGTTGCAAGGCCATCTTAGGCAAATCGGCCGGGTTCCAAGCAGAGACGATCATTCGTCGGGAGTCGGGTGATTTTTTAAGGGTATTCAATACTTCCTGCAATTGATCAATCTTTTGTCCGTCGGGGGCTTCCCAGCTCCGCCATTGTTTTCCGTAAACCGGACCAAGGTTTCCATTTTCATCCGCCCATTCGTCCCAAATGCTAACCTTATTCTCCTTCAGATAGGCAATATTCGTATCCCCTTTTAAAAACCATAACAGTTCATGGATTATGGATTTTAAATGTACTTTCTTCGTCGTCACCAAAGGGAAACCCTCTTGTAAATCGAACCGCATTTGATATCCAAAAACACTGAGTGTTCCCGTTCCTGTGCGATCAGACTTTTCCACACCTTGTTCTAAAATGTGTTTAAGAAGGTTTTGATATGCCTGCATAATGAGAATCTGCTTTAGTTAGGTTTGCAAAATTAGCATTTTATTGCGCCTGAGTCGAATCTTTTGGCAATTCGGTACTATCCGTGTAAACTCGGTTCCGGGCTTTCCGCCTACTGTCAAGTTTAATATTCACTTCACCATCTTCATCTACAGCACGTAAGAAGATCGATTTTAGTTCTTCCGAATCGTACTTTTGAAATTCGTAGTTTTCATCCCTTCGTTTCAAATTTCTAAGCGGAAACTGTATGCTTAGATCAGTATTATTACCAAAGCTGTACTGACCCTCCAGAAACAAGGTAACTACATTCGATTCAATTTGCATCTTGGGTATGACCACCTCTTGGCCTTTCAATTGAAAATTTTTTTTGATCGGGGCAATCTTCACATTTTCAAGCGGTCTGTTTTTGAAAATGATCTTTTTAATCTTTAAGAAAGGCTCAAAGTTCAATAATTGCCCGTTGGTAAAATTCAAATTTAATTGACCGGCCATTGAATTGGGCACAAGGGAGACGTCAGGGTTCACCTGGGAAGAGAAACGAAAGTCCACATCCAGGGTGCCTTTGACATTTTTGGACGATAACGCCTTCTGGCCGAAGTCATTAAATGAGTAAAGGATGCTGCTCACATCAGCCCGGGTGATTTTGCCGTTTGCCTGCAGGGATGCTAGCTGGTGCTTAGGGTTGGGCGAGGTTAATTTTCCTTTGAAATGGACTCGACCACCAAATGCTTGGAGACTGAGTTCTTTAACGTCGGTAATATGATCTGTAAAAGTGACTTTGCCGACAACATTCTGCGCTTTAAAATTG
>JBAYRB010000450.1:0-3290 GCA_041676905.1 Spirosomataceae bacterium | reverse complement strand
CGGATCTTGACCTATAAACCACTGGTTTGTTTCATCATTGGCTTCTTTTTGACCAATGATATTTCCTGCATCATCGAAAACGTTTATCATATCACCATATAGTGACTGAATTTTCCGACGATTCAAGCTAAAGTTACCTATCAGGTTCCATTGTAATATGTTATTCGAAATAGCGCGATATTTTAGGTTTAGTTCCAATCCTTTATTCCGAATCTGACCAAGGTTGCTCATCACGCTACTGTATCCAGTGATATTAGGGAGGGCTCTTGAAACGAGTAGATCATTGGTCCTTGATATATAGGTTTCGATGCTACCTCCTATTCTATCTTGGAAAAGCTGGAAATCTAATCCTAGATTAAATGAAAAGGTTCTTTCCCATTTCAAGTTATGGTTTGCCATTGTGGTCACAAAGATCTGGGAAGTAGAATACGGATTACCACTACCATCGATGTAAGGAACTAAGTTGGAACTCATCTGCGAAAGCGCTGCATACTGACCGATTTCGCGATTCCCATTCTCACCCCACGACAGTCGAAGTTTGGTATAGTTCAACCATTCGGCATTCTTGATAAAATCTTCTTCTGTAATTACCCAGCCAAGGGCCATGGAAGGGAAAACCGCACGCGGGTTTTTCTTCCCAAAAGCTGAATAGCCATCTCTACGGATAGATCCGGTAAAGTGATATCTGTTTTTAAATGAGTAAAAAAGTCTACCCATCAAAGCGTCACCTGTTAGATAGGTGTCATCACTTGAAACCGTTTGAACCGCACCCGCCTGCAATCGATGAAACCCGAGCACATCGTTAGGAGAATAGTTGGACGCGTTGGCGGTAGTTGACCACAACTCCGCTTTTTCGGCATTAGCCAACAAGGTTATTTCAGCATGGTGGTTCTTGCCGAAGTCCTGAGACCAGTTAATGATATTATCTATTTGCCAATTAAACATTCGGCTCAATGAGCGAGATGAACTCCCCCCTATTGCGCTCCAATTTGCCCCTTTGGAAGAGTAATGATTATAGTATTCATACCAGTTATAGTAAGGGGTATAATTCATCGTATACTCGATATTAAAGGGAAGTTTGATCTTGCTATATAAGGTTGCAATCACGTTCTGACGCTGATCAATCCGTTCGGTATACAGGTTGTCGTAAAACGGGTTTATCGGATCTAGCCCTGTTGGCCGCCGTTGGTAAATACTGTTAGGATCATCAATATTATTGGAGCCATACGGGGATATCATGGTCATTTGGTTCCAAAGTGCCTTTAAATAGCCCTCATTTCGGTTCGCAAATTGAGAGTTGACACCTACAGATAGATAATCAGTGATCTTAGTCTCATAATTTAATCTTACCCGAAAGTTTTTGTATCGATCTCCTACGATAACACCCTGTCTATCGGTATAACCAAGTGAGAAATATAAGGAAGTATTCTCTGACGCATTCGATACCGACACGGTATAATCTTGTTGCAATGCCTTTTGAAAGACAAGTTTATCCCATCGGGTAATTTTACCTGCGAAATAATTTTCAATTTCTGGTGTCGTAAGATTAAGTCGTGACAGCCATTGTGTTGTTAATTGTTGATCGGTTACAGAAGTCAGCGGGGTGCTTTGGTCGTAATTATACCATGTTAAAGGGTCGACGCCCTCCAGTTCAAAGGGATTCCTAAACATTTGCGGATACCTCGCTAAATATTCATCAGAGTTCCTTCCTTCGTTATAATCTTGTCTGAATTTTAGAAATGAATCTGCATCCAGAATCTTTGGTTGATTTGCAACTTGCGCAAAACCAGTATTGGTAGAAAAGTTAATGATTGGTTTACCTTTCCTGCCTCTTTTCGTAGAAATAACTATCACTCCATTGGCAGATCGTGCTCCGTAAACGGCCGCTGCACTCGCATCTTTTAGAATATCTACCGTAAGGATATCAGCTGGATTTATATCGGCTAGAGCTCCCTGGTAAATCACATTATCAAGTACGATCAAAGGAGAGTCACTAGCGGTCAAAGTACCTTTCCCCCGGATAGTCAGACTAGCTTCCGCTTTGGCGTCGGTTGCAATGCCGATATTCAACCCCGGCGCGTTAGATCTTAATAAATCTTGTACGTTTCTTGGGGCTTGACCTTGATAATCCTCGGCTTTAATACTTGAGATCGCACCGGTTAAATCTTTCCTTTTTTGAGTACCATATCCGACAACCACTATTTCTTCCAATAGTTTCTCATCGGATGCTAGGCTTATGTCGATGCTTGTTTGGTTTCCTACTTCAATTTCTTGTGTTTTGTAACCCACAAAGGAAATAACCAATACAGCATTATCGCCGGACAAAGCAAGGGAGAAATGCCCTTCACCATTGGTGATCGTTCCTTGCTGTGTTCCTTTGATCAGTACACTGACGCCTGGCAGTCCTTCACCTCTTTCATCTCGCACGATACCCCTTATTTCTCGACCAGGGTTATACATCATAGATTCCAGACGGGAAGGTGGTTGACTATTCTTTTTCCTTAAGACAATCCGAGAGTCTACAACCTCATATTGTACTTGCAAAGGATCTAGGAGTTCATCCAAAACTTTCGCCAGCGGTTTTCCCTGTGCTGTAATCGTTGTACGTTTATTGAACTTAATACTTTGAGAACTATAAACGAACTTGACTTTAGCCTGTTCTTCTATTTGTGCTAGGATCTTCTTGACCTCGCCAGACCTCACATCTAAAGTAATCTTTTGAGCAAGTATCTCCTGTCCCCTAAGCGAATGCGCAAAAGAAACGGTACAAAATAGTGCGGCTAATAGGAGTTGTGATACAGTAATATGCATAATCCTCCGTAAAAACCGTTGTAACGGTACAGTTTTTTTCATACTTTTAATAGTTTTTGTTGTTGGACAATCGCAAAAACACATGACATTCCGGAAGTGTTGGCGCACTTTCGGGATGTTTTTTTTTAACTTTTAATCGGTTTAAAAATAGTTCTACATTGTTTCATAAATTTCTGCTTAGGTTGAGGTTGATTGTTTTATCGTAAATCGATTTATTTCAATTATTCCAAGCATCCATCCCCCGTGACCGTATAGGTATTCCCCTTCTGTTCGTAACTTCCATTAATGGATCTACAGATAAGATCAAGTTGAACATGTAAAGGCAATCCATTTAAATCGCCGGTAAAAATACAGGGGAGCATGACCGGTGAATCCAGTGAAATAACGACCCCATAAGCATCCGACAGCTTCTTCAAGACATTCGTCAATGCCTCTCCTTCAAATATAAATTCTGCATGATTCTCAGGTGTGTGTATAAT
>JBAYRB010000449.1:0-3296 GCA_041676905.1 Spirosomataceae bacterium | reverse complement strand
TAGAGTAGGCAACGTGGGTAGTGGAAGCCGCCACGGGCACGATAACACCATCCAGGGTTTCTGGAATTAGTACGCGATAGGGTAATTGGTAGGCCGGAATTGGGAGCATTCCGATATATCCTTCCAGTACTTTTTTGTCGGGTGAAGGTTCTTTTGAACAGGGAAAACTGTCGATGGGAAATTCTCCCGCGATAATGGAGTCTTCGAAGATGGTCGTCCGACCTTCCCCTTCTTTAAGGGTCAAGTCGTTTTCAGTTAGTGTATACACTCCTTTTAACCGTCGGGCTTCCCTCACATAGAGCTGGTAAGGGAAATGTTCATTGTCCGAGAATTCATCGAGGGGAAGGTGGTATTGGTTAGCTAGTTTTCGGTGATCCTCAGGCACTTCGGGATCATTTTGGATGAAATAGAGCAGGCCTAGGGCTAATTCCCGGTGTCTTTGGAAAACTTTCTCGCGCTGTTCCCAGGACGCTTCCACATAATTGAAGTTTTCTTCGGGGAAGGGGAAGCCCAGGGGGCGAGGATTGGTGTTGACATCGTATTTGCCATTGGGTATTTCGGCAAAAGAAAAGACCCTTACCATGGTATCGAAATGAGCTTTGTAGTAGCCATGCCCTTCTTTGAAAACTTTAGGACCGCTGAGTCTACCTTCCTCCAGGTCCTTAAAATAAGCGAGGTAGTTTTCACGTCGATAACCCTTGGGAGGTTCTTTCATGATGTAACTGTTGGTGGGGTCGTCGGTAAGGCAAAGACGGTAGGTATAAGCGGGTATTCGATGGTCACCTTCGCCAGTGCTTCCTTCCAGGAAAACATTGTCGTTATAATCGAAGAAAATTCTGCCGGCATGCGGTTCATTAAAATCCTCCTTACTTTCTCTACCGAGTCGGTAGGCGGCACCAGCCAAGGCGTACAGGTCACCTTCATAGGTAGCATCGACAAAGGCTTTTGCTTTCCATGTTTGGTTTTCACCGGTTTCACGGTTGCGGAATGTAACTTCACTTACTTTGCCTGAATTAGCCACTGCTTGTTCAATCTGGAAGCCGGTCAGTAAGGTAATATTGGGCTCCTCGGCTATCATATCGTTAAATACCTCCTCGGCAACGGATGGCTCATAATAATAGCCTTCCCGACACTTCCGGACATTTTCCGAATCAGCACCGTACTTGTTGACGTACCAATTCAAAACCCGCTTGGTAAACTCCTTGAAAAGTCCGGCAATTGCATCCTTGTTTTCGATATCACTTTTACCCAACCCGCTGGTCGACAATCCTCCAATATGGTGGTGGTACTCTACCAGCGTAACTTTTGCGCCTGCCCTGGCAGCGGCTATTGCAGCCATTATACCTCCCGGGGTTCCCCCAGCTACCAGTACTTCCGTATCCAACATGGGGTGTTTATTCGTTGAACAGGCAGTAAGTTCAGCGATGGAGAGTAGGGATCCGAAGGTCCCGAGTTTTATAAAATACCTACGATTCATTTTTTAGTAAGGATTTGAAAAGGTTTTGGGCGACTTTCAGCCCGCCAATTGGGGTTGCGAGAATGTTGTTATGGTAATTATTTAATAATTAAATCCAATTAAGGTTTATTTATTTTTGAGGAATCATTTCGATTGAATCGATATCTGAAAGACGGATTTTGATCACTTCAACCGTTTGTTTTCCGGAGGCAAATGCTACGAATATATGTCCATCATGTTCCATGACGTGAGGGTAATCCACATGGCGGCCGCCTACGAGGTAATACATTTTGTTAAAAATAATTCCGTCGTCGCTAATGGATAAGACCAGTGGATCACGTTTTTTAGGATTAGCATTTGATACGAGTACATATCTTCCGTCCTTGAGTCGTGTTCCACTAAATTTGGATCGCGCGTCAGGGAAATTGGTACGAACAGGTGTGGACCACGTACGACCATTATCCGTTGAAAAGGAGCGAAAAAGGTAGCCGCTACCCTTGTTATCCCGGAAAAGTGCTACCAGATTGTTGTCGGGTAAAACCCACCAATAGGGTTCTTCGGCCGCTAGTTCGTTGGCCGAGCCTAATACAGGGTAGGATTTCCAACTCGAAATGCTTTCGATACCACCCACCAAAAATTCAACACCTGATTTTGTATAATCATGTTTTCTACGGGAGATCATCCACTCACCTGTAGGGATTTTTTTGGGTGAAAAATTATTGATTGCGTTGGTTTGTACGACACCAATATCCTCCCATTGATCCCATTTTTTGTCATAGCGGAAAGCACGGAGCTCAAGGCTTGGACCGAAAAATCCTGCGGCCTCATCGAGAGAAGCCAGGGCTAGAAATTCTCCATCCCGTTGCCAGAAACCCCGGGCAATGTAACGAAAACCACGATCAGACCGAGTGCCATACAAACCTGCACGCTCGGCTCCTGGAGGGTTTGGGGTCAGATAGCGTGGTTCCGACCAAAGGACTCCATCGGTACTGGTCGCGAATTTCACTCGCTGACCGACGCGGTCCTCAATACCAGGACCGTCACTCCACATGATCCAGTATTTACCATCGTAATAATCGAGATAATTATGCTGATTGACCCCCATTTGATGCCGTACATCGTTTACTACCATGTGTAACCCCGGTAGTCGAGGCAGTTTATCAAAATCAATTTGATGCGTATCCTCGGGAACCCAGTCACCGGCGAGCATTAGCGGAGAGTCTGGATTTTTGGCCGGATGGGGTAGGTTTGATTGTGCGTATAAGCCCATAGAGATCAGGGCTACCACCGTTGTAAGTATCGATTTTTTGAACATTTTTAAACTATTTTTCGAGATTTGACTAGGGACTTATCAACTGCTTTTCTCCTTGAAAATGATGGACACTTTATCGGTAGGAATTCATGTTCATCGTGTTAAGACTCTCTATGTTCACGCGTATGACTTCTACCGTTTGCTTTGCTCCCGCAAATACGATATATAGCCACCCCTCATGTTCGTATACATGGGGATAGTCGACGTGGCGCCCCCCCACTACATAGTAAAGTTGATCATAAACCAAACCGTCCTTGCTGATTGCCAAAGTGAGGGGATCTCGTTTGTTCGGATTAGCATTTGAAACTAAAACATATCTACCATCCTTAAGTCTTACCCCACTGAATTTGGATCCAGCATCGGGAAAGTTTGTTTTTACGGGCTGGCTCCAGGTACGGCCGTTATCGGTAGAAAAGGCTCGGAAGAGGAATCCACTTTTTTTATTGTCCCGAAAAAATGCGACTAAATTTTGATCAGGAAGAACAAACCAATAGGGTTCTTCTGCAGCCAATTCTTGTCCTGCATAAC
>JBAYRB010000448.1:0-3304 GCA_041676905.1 Spirosomataceae bacterium | reverse complement strand
TGCTGTAAGAGCAGCCCTAGCCCGATATCATCTTTATCAGGGCGAATGGGCCTTAGCCGAGTCTTATGCCGATTCGATAATTGCATCGAGGGTGCAATCGCTGGACTCCAGTTATGTAACCGTCATTTCCACTGAATTTGACTCCGAAACGATCTTCGAGCTTGCTTATGCCAATTCTTCCTCCGACGATCCCGGAACGTCGTCAACCGGTTTAAATAATATATTGGTGGGGCGCCGTGAAGTAATTCCTTCCAATAACTACGTACAACAAATTATTCATAACAACGCCGGTACAAGGCGAGCGACGATCAGTTTTAACCCGAACAACCAAGGTGGGAGAGATAATGGATGGACGGTAACAAAGTATGGTACACCAGATGAGGGGAATAACAATATTACTGTTTTTCGATTGGCTGAAATATATTTGATCAGGGCTGAAGCGAGGGCAAATCAGGGAAAAGTTGCAGGAGCATTGGAAGACGTGAACGTATTAAGAAAACGAGCTAAGGCGCCCATGGCTAATTTCACTACGCAAGCCGTTGCACTTAATGTGATCGAAACAGAGCGTCTCTACGAATTGTCCTTTGAGGGGCATCGTTGGTATGACCTGAAACGGACCAATCGTCTCGACGCAGTGATGAATGCCTTTTCTCCCAATTGGGAAAGTAAGTATAACCTTTGGCCGATTCCGGTGACGGAAATGCAGACGAACAAATTGCTGACACAGAACAACGGGTACTAGCAAAATTTATGATTGTAGATGCAATGAATCATTTAAGGCTGGGATTAGGGCTGATCATATTTACCCTAATTGCTCTCGCAGTAAGCTCCTGTGAAGAGCAAAGAATTATCTATGACGGACCTGACTATGTGCGTTTTACCGATACTAGTCTCGTGTATAAAGAAAGCTATGGGAAGATTATTCCAATTAAAATACACCTGGTCGGGAAACCTAGTGATACCCCAATAAACGTTACGTATTCGGTTTCAGGGACAGCGGTGGACGGACGCGATTACCGAATCATTGGGGAGAAAGGAAGTGTTACTATTCCCGCAGGCGCCTATTTTGGTGAAATTGAGTTGGAGCTGATAAACAACTCGAATAATATTTTGCGTTCCTCGGAAATTCTATTTACGATCAATGCCGTATCTCGTGGCGAAGAATGGATTCAGGTCGGAACCGGTAAGAATTTATCTTTGGGAAATTCGCTTCGTTTTGTCATTGAAGACGATTGTCTTTACGGCGGCTACTACAACGCTACCCGAGCGGGGTCCACTCGCGTCGTGAAAGATGTCGCCATTACCAGTAGTAACTGTGTCGACTATATCCTCAGTAACTGGAATATCGATTTAATGAGTTTTAATGCCGATCGTTTGACGCTTCAATTTAAAGATAATGGCGATAACTCCATCACTATTCCTGTTCAATACAATACCATACTAGGCGATTCCTTAATGGGTAACGGTGCCTGGGATCCCAGAACCCGCGAAATTCTACTCAATATCACGATTATGACGCAAGTAAATTCCGGAGCGGATACACTGATCAGTTTACCTCCGTTAACCTATGTACCAAGATAAAATGATGGGGAAAAGGGTTGTATTATTACTGACTACACTGGCTTATTTCTGGACGGGCTGTGCTGAAAAATGGGAGCCCAAACCCTTAACTGTGACCCAATTGATAGCCGGCACGGAAAAAAAGGTTTGGAAGTTTCATTCCATAGAAATTATCGATGAGGGGGAGGTTGAGGGGCCAATTTCAGTGAATGAAATTTATTTGCCTTGCGCCCGTGACAACGAATATGTTTTTTACAACAACGAGGAGAAGACCTTTGAATATACCAGTGGAGCTATAAAATGTAGAAACGATGAGCCGGAAGTCTTACTGGATTATTACTGGAGCTATACGACGGCCAACGCCACATTTGAGTTCCCCTTACCGTTAGAGCTTTTTGGAGCAATTTACATACTGCCCTTTACGGTAAAAAAACTTACCGACACCGAAATGGTACTAGAGGTCTATTTTAGCAAAATTTTTGTGGATGAAATCGACGCCAGTTACCGAATTACCTTAAAGACTGCTTGATAATGAGCCGATTAGTGCATTTTCTGTTCTTATACGTTTTGCTGGGCGTTATCCCGGCTTTTGCGCAAGAAGAAGAGCAGTGCGCGACCATGTTTATGGATAGTGTACTGAGAGCAAAACATCCAGAAATTGGAACCTTGGATGAATTTGAAGTCTTTTTGCAACGAAAAATCAGAGAGCGGAATGAACTAAAAAAACTAGGACGGGTATTGGATGAAGTTGTTACCATCCCCGTGGTGGTTCACGTGGTTCATAACGGTGAAAATGTTGGCTCCGGAACAAATATCAGTCGCGCACAAGTGGAAGCACAGATCGAGACGTTGAATGAGGACTTCCGAAAAATGGCGAACACTCCTGGTTTCAATACGCATTCTCGTGGGGCTGACGTTGAGATAGAATTCGCATTAGCTGTTATCAACCCCCAAGGCCAGGAAATGCCCGAACCAGGCATAAATCGGATTAATGGAGGACGGAGTAGTTGGACTCGGGACCAAATCGAAAATTTGAAAACCTATACCATTTGGGATCCCACATTGTACTATAATATTTGGGTATTGGACATTGCCAGTTCGGGTAGTACACAGTTGCTGGGGTATGCTCAGTTTCCTATTCAATCCGGTTTACCGGGACTGTCAGAAGGGGGGGCGGCGACCACCGATGGGGTGGTGGTTCACGTTCGGGCTTTCGGTAACACGAGAAAAGGTAATTTCCCCAACTTGTTTCCTAACAACAATCAAGGCAGAACCCTGACCCATGAAACTGGCCATTGGCTAGGCCTCCGACACATTTGGGGTGATGCAAATTGCGGTAATGATTTTTGCGACGACACCCCTCCCCAAGCTTCGGCCAGTAATGGCTGTCCGGTTGGTCGCCAAAGTTGTGGAAGTATCAATATGGTCGAGAACTACATGGATTATTCGCAGGATGCTTGTATGAATATTTTCACACTGGATCAGAAGTCAAGAATGCGGACAGTCCTCGCGAATAGCCCACGTCGAAGGGAATTACTAACTTCCAACGCGTTGGGGGATACCCGCGGTGGTGCCCCAATCGCCCGTTTTATGGCAGATCGGCAACAAGTGTTATTGAATGGAGAAGTACAATTCACCGATCGATCGCTGAACAACCCCACTTCGTGGGCTTGGAAATTCGAAGGAGGTACCCCTTCGACATCCACCGAAAGAAATCCAGTTGTTACCTACGATTCACCTGGGG
>JBAYRB010000447.1:0-3305 GCA_041676905.1 Spirosomataceae bacterium | reverse complement strand
GGAGATACTCCGCCTGAGGCCTTTTTTCTAAAGCTAGGTACGCCATTGCAAGATACCATTCAGAGGCATTCGCAACCGTATATTGCATTTTCTGCGTAAGGTTTAATAGAATGGGCAAGGCGAGTTTTGCTTCACCCTTTTCTAATAAGCTGATCGCTTTATAGAGTTGAACCGAATCTCTTTTATACCCCTGAAGATCTCTCCTAGGCAGTTGAAAAGTGCTGGGTTGCGAATCTTTAGCCCTCAGCGGTATCGGATTGAAGTGTGATTGAAAAAGATTTTTGCCTCGAACCGGCTGTTGGGCATGCAATATTCCCTGAAAGACAAAAAACAGGGCAATCAGGTAGGCGAATCTTATAGTCAATTATCGGGTAAAGCTTTTTCCAACAAATTTGAGAACTTCAGGAAGGGCTGTTCGCCAGTAGGACCAGTTATGAGCACCGTCTCGCACTCTAAATTCATGGGGAACACCCTTGTCGATCATAGTCGCGTGTAAAGCCATATTTCCTTTAATCAGGAAGTCATCATCGCCACAATCGATATAAAAACGAACTGTTTTTAACTTTTCAAGAGGGGCGGTTTCAACGATTTTGAGGGGCGAATTGTCATACCAATGTTTGTTCAATCTATCGGTGCCGCGTAAACCTTTTTGCAAAAATACCCCCATAAAATTATCCCAACGATCGTCAGGGACTTTTAGAATCTCTTCATCGGTCCAGACAGCAGCGCTTAAGGGTGCAGCTGCAGCAAATAGGTCAGGATATTTTAGACTGAAGATTAAGGATCCGTATCCACCCATGGAAAGACCGGCAATGGCTCTAAATTCTTTCTTTTTCCTAATGCGGTAGTTACTTTCGATATAGGGGATAAATTCTTTGATAAAGAAATCTTCGTATAAGACCTTGCCGTCATGAGAATTGATATAAAAGGATACACCCCCGTCGGGCATCACGATGATAGTAGGGGGCGCTTCACCACTGGCAATCGTCTTATCGGCAATGGGTTTAACTTGGCCGAATTGAACCCAACCGGTATCGTCATCCGTATACCCGTGTAATAGGTAAAGGACCGGGAAATAACCATTGGTTTCTTCATAGCCATGGGGCAGGTAGATACTATATTTTACCTCTTTGCCTAAAATCTTACTAGGGATGACCAGACTTTCTTTGATGGTCCCGAATTGACCAAAACAAACTGAACCGAAGAAAGTAAAGAAACTTATAAATAGGATTCTCATCGTTGAAAAGGTAGGTTCGTATACGTTTGCGAAGGTAACAATTTTTTTAGAGCTCCGTTTACTGAATGGAACGAAAAACGAGATAAGCAGGAATTGATGTATAAACCGGCAATATATTGTAAATTCGGCACCAGTTACGTCTAACCCTTTTAATATATGAAACAATTTTCTCTTTTATCCTTACTTTTCGCACTATACTTTCCAATCGAATCGAACGGTCAACTACCCACTTTCGAACGGGTCAATTATGTCGATAAAAATTTAGTTGTCGATCTTGGCGTCGGCCTGTGGGCTTGGCCATTGCCCATGGATTATGATGGGGACGGTGACATGGATTTGGTGGTGTCGTGTCCCGATGTTCCTTTCAGGGGCGTCTATCTATTTGAAAATAAAACAGGGGAAGAGTTTCCCGTATTTGAAGCACCGGTGAAAATTGGGGAGTACCTGCGTAACCCGCAAGTGTCCTTTGTCGATGGTGAACCGAAGGTGATTGATCGGGGCTACGAGCATGTCGATTTTCGTTCTGGAGCCGGTTCTTATCGACGACTCATCTTTCCGCCTGCCTTATTGAAAGAAGATTTTCCGAAAAAGGAACGTTTTTTCCAATACACCTACGTCGACTTTGATGGTGATGGCGACCAGGACGTTGTCGTTGGAATAGACGATTGGACAGAGTATGGCTGGGACGACGCCTTCGATCGCCAGGGTAATTGGACAAGAGGGCCTTTGCACGGTTATGTGTACCTCTTCGAAAATAAGGACGGAGGCTATGTCAATCGGGGGCGACTGAGTGCAGGTGATGAGATTATCGACGTGTATGGGGCACCCACTCCGCAATTTGCAGATTTTGATGGAGACGGGGATTTGGACCTCATTTGTGGAGAATTCCTCGACTCGTTTACGTATTTTGAAAATATTGGCACCCGCCAAAAACCGGTATATGCCCAAGGGAAAAAGCTTGAAAATGACAATGGGGTTATCCGAATGGATTTGGAAATGATCATTCCTGTAGCCATTGACTGGAACAAGGACGGGCACGTTGACTTAATCGTGGGCGATGAGGATGGTCGGGTCGCTTATATCCGGAATACAGGGAAAGTTAAAAATGGTATACCTCAGTTTGAGGATCCCCGCTACTTCAAGCAAAAAGCCCACCATATCAAATTCGGTGCTCTGCCTACACCCTTTGCGGTCGATTGGGATCAAGATGGTGATCAGGATATAATCATAGGTAATTCAGCTGGGTATATAGGATTTATTGAAAATCGAGGAGGAAATGGAATTCCGAACTTCGCGCCTCCCAAATACCTGGAAGCGGAGGGTGAGGTGATCCGAATCCAAGCTGGCGAAAACGGATCTATACAAGGTCCGGCCGAAGCCAAGTGGGGGTATACAACACTTTCAGTCGCCGATTGGGATGGGGACGGTCTCCCTGATATCATTGTTAATTCAATCTGGGGAAAAGTGCAATGGTTTAAGAACATCGGGAGAAAAGGGGCACCTCAGTTAGCTAAAGCCCAGCCCGTTAAAGTTGACTGGCAGGGAACTCCCCTGAAGCCGGCTTGGAATTGGTGGGATCCACAACCAACGGAACTAGCCACCCAATGGAGAACCACACCATTCGCAATTGACTGGAATAAGGACAAGAAAACCGACTTGATCATGTTAGATCATGAGGGTTATTTGACATATTTCGAGCGATTTAAGAAAAAAGGAGAACTGTGGTTGAAGCCCGGTAAACGAATCTTTTACCTGGAGGGCAGTGAAGAACCCTTGCGATTGAATGTGCGACGAGCTGGAGGAAGCGGGCGTCGCAAATTCACCATCACCGATTGGAATGGTGACGGGAAACTTGATATCGTGATCAACGGCAGAAATGCCGAATGGTATGAGAACTTAGGCAAGAAAAAAGGGAAAGTAATTTTTGCCCATCGCGGGAATGTAGCGGAAATCCGGCTCGCAGGCCATGATACAAGTCCTACGCCGGTTAATTGGGACAATGAAGGGCTGACAGATCTCTTACTAGGAGCAGAAGATGGGCACCTTTACTATATGAAGCGATAAGTTG
>JBAYRB010000446.1:0-3311 GCA_041676905.1 Spirosomataceae bacterium | reverse complement strand
TTACAGAACGCGATGATTATTGCCATTCTTACCGGTTATACTTCTGTTATGATTGTGATGTTGCTGGGTCAGAGCCGTGTTTTTTATTCCATGAGCCGCGACGGACTCCTTCCTCGTTTTTTTGGGTCTATCCATCCCAAATTTAGAACCCCGTGGAAAACCAACCTGTTCTTCATGGTATTCATCAGTATTTTCGCTGGATTTGTCCCGGTGAGTGATCTGGGGCATATGGTAAGTATTGGTACATTATTCGCCTTTTGCCTGGTATGTATAGGGGTATGGGTGATGCGAGTGAAAAACCCCGAAATCCCGCGCGGGTTTAAAACACCCTGGGTGCCTTTTGTACCCATGATGGGGGTCTTGGTTTGCCTTTACCTGATGTATTCACTCCCTAATGAGAGCTGGTGGCGACTAGGCATATGGTTAGCCCTAGGCCTAGTGATCTATTTTATATACGGAAAAAATCACAGTAAACTTCACCATCGTCGCGAAGGCTAATCGGAATTTCAGTTTTAGAACAAATTTAAATGCCCTGCTTTTTACGGCGGGGCATTTCCTCTATTCCTAAACTAGTCAAAGCTGGATTCAGTATTTTCTTGGTGATGGTTAAGCGGAAATAACGTACATTTTCCACTACAAAGACAGACGTATAAAACCCCTTTTCAGGTAGTTGCCGATAAACAGCCGAATAGTTGACCGTCACCGGCCAACCATTCGCTTCCAATACGATTCTGATTGTATCAACCGCTTTCTTTAAATTCGAAAAGTAGGTTTTTTCGATGGATTCTGGAGCCTCGGGATCTGCTTTTAAAAGTGATTTTACCTCTACTTCATAAATAAACAGATTTCGCATTCCCTTTCGAATTTCAAGCTCCCTATTTCTGGGGTTGCCTAAAGTAAATTAGTAGGCTCTCACTTTCCGTCCTTCATAGAAGTTAACATAGGCCCTATTCACCGTTCGGTTCCCCCCATCGGTCGGATAGTCACCTGTAAAATACCAATCACCTTTATGATTAGGACAGGCTTTATGTAGATTTTCTACCGTCTGATAAATGACCGCCAACTCCGCTTTAAGGTCGCTTGGTCTGACAATTTCTGCTATTTTGGCAGATATCTCCGCATAGGTGAATGGCTCATAAAGCGCTTTCGTGAAATTCACCTTATCGGCATTTTTAGAGGCTAATGCGGAAACACATTGCGTATAGACCTCTTCCTTAATATAGCTCATATCATTTTCTTCTAAGAGCCTCAAGGCCGCACGAAATGCTACGAATTCCTGCATTTTCGACATGTCTATTCCGTAGCAATCCGGGAATCGAATCTGGGGAGCAGACGATACGATTACAATTTTCTTCGGTTCAAGGCGATCCAACATCCTGAGGATTTTCTTTTCCAAGGTCGTCCCCCTCACGATGGAATCATCAACCACCACAACCGTATCCACCCCTTTCTTCACCACCTCATAGGTGGTGTCATAGACATTGGACACCATTTCATCACGGAACTCGTCCGCGGTAATGAAAGTCCTGGATTTGACATCTTTCGATACCAGCTTTTCGATTCTTGGTCGGAAAGACAGGATCTTATCGAGTTCCTCTTCGAAAAGAATGCCCTGGACGATAGCCTGTTTTCGTTTTTGATATAAATATTCTTCCAACCCGTCGATCATCCCAAAAAATGCGGTCTCGGCGGTATTAGGTATATACGAAAAGAGTGTGTTTTCTAGGTCGTAATTGATTTCCTCTAGGATTCTCGGGATCAAAAGTTTACCCAACATCTTTCTTTCACTGTAGATGTCGGGATCCGTCGCCCTGGAAAAATAAATTCGCTCAAAAGAACAAGGTCTTTTTTCTTTCTGAGGTAATATAGGGACTTCCGAATACGCACCGTATTTATCGATAATGAGTGCACTACCTGGTGTTAGTTCCTTAATCTCCTGGAAGTCAACATTGAAGGCTGCCTTGATCGCCTGCTTTTCAGAAGCTACCACCACCACTTCATCGTCGGCATGGTAAAATGCAGGTCTAATGCCCGATGGGTCCCTAATCACAAAAGAAGCACCATGCCCCAATAAACCTGCCATCACATACCCCCCGTCAAAATCACGACATGATCGATGGAGGACTCTTTGCAAATCGATATTGTCTTCAATTACATCCGACAACGTAGGGTTTTCAAATATCCCTTTGAAACGATCAAATACACGCTGGTTTTCCTCGTCCAAAAAATGGCCTATTTTCTCCATCACCGTCACAGTATCTACCGTATCTTTTGGATGTTGCCCCAGCGAAATAAGCTTTTCAAACAATTGATCAACATTGGTCATGTTGAAATTACCGGCCATCACCAAGTTGCGACTCCGCCAGTTACTTTGGCGAAGCATGGGGTGACAATTTTCAATTTCATTGGCACCATGGGTACCGTATCGCAAGTGACCTAACCATAGTTCACCTGTAAAAGCCACATTTTCCTGAAGCCATCGAGCATCAAAAATCTTGTCTTTGTTTCCCTTTAACGATTTTCGGAATTTTTTGTGAACCTTTTTGAAGATGTCTGCCGTAGGTTGCGGTCCAACTGAACGATATCGGCTGATGTAACGTTTACCGGGAGGGACTTCAATTTTGATATTAGCAACTCCTGCGCCGTCTTGCCCTCTGTTTACTTGCTTTTCCATCATCAAGGAAAGCTTGTATGCGGCATAGAGTGGTGTTTGATACTTATCAATAAAGTATTGATAAGGTTTGCGTAATCGAATCAACGCGATTCCGCATTCATGCTTGATAGCATCGCTCATGGTTAACGCCTGCTGGTTACTGGTGCTACATTGGATGAAAAAATCATCACCCTATTGTAACGAATAAATTAAGAACCTGTTATGTTTTCTTTTAGTTCGTTTTAGTGGCGGTAAAGTTACGAAGTTTGAAAGCATTACACTCAACCAATCCTACGAATATTGGTAATGTGAACTTAAAGCCTCAATAAACAATAATTCCCTTTTTTAACCCCGACGAACATTGCCCTTTTTAGGTATCGTCATTGTACAGCATTTACAGTTAGACGATTTATCTTTCGTCTACATCTCAAACCATAAACTTTAGACAAATATTGCCATTTTCAAAACATATAAAGATACTACATCTATATTTTTAATACAATTCAAATCATTCATCTGAATTACATTCCGAACATCAATTTTTATTTAATTTTGTGAAAAATTAGATTTTATCACAATTCAATTCGAAAAGTCATGTCAATAAAAACCGAGTATATCCCATACAAGGTAAGAGATATTTCACTAGCAGAATGGGGGC
>JBAYRB010000445.1:0-3314 GCA_041676905.1 Spirosomataceae bacterium | reverse complement strand
TATTTAGTTTATAAGGCCCTTCATACAATGCTTTGGGGTTATAATCCGGACTATTGGGCGGTATAAACTGTTGCGCCGGGGTAGAAGTAATCGCAAACAGTATCAACGGCACAATAAAGCAGGATACTTTTTTCATCGGATCGAAAATTAGATTTGTCGTACTTTGTAAAGTTGTAATAAAAGCCACTCCTGCATCAAATCGTTTTGAATACAGCGATAGCCTGGATCGGAAATCAAAACGACCTACTGAAAAATCCCTTTCGGGGGAGCCTTTTCAGAGGTCTGAAAACCGACGAATCAGTCTTTACAATAACTGTGCCAATTTATTTCTTCCCAAGAGGGGTGAGGAGAAGAACAAGGAAATAAAAAGTTAAAGTCGTCGCATGATGACGGGGAGGATTTCTTTTTTCCAGTTGGCAAAAGTTCCTTCCACGATCTTTTCTCTCGCGGTTCTTACTAACCAAAGATAAAAGGTGAGATTTTGTATACTTGCAATCTGTGCCCCAAGCATTTCACCAGCTTTTATCAAATGCCTCAGGTAGGCTTTCGTATAGTATGTGGATACATAACCCGGTAAATTGGGGTCGATAGGGCTGAAATCGGCCTTCCATTTTTCGTTTCTTATGTTCAGAATCCCTTCTGTGGTGAAGAGCATTCCGTTTCGTGCATTTCGGGTAGGCATCACGCAATCAAACATATCGATGCCCAAAGCGATGCATTCCAGAATATTAGCAGGTGTGCCTACCCCCATCAAATAGCGGGGTTTCTCTCTGGGTAGAATGTCGCAGACGGTTTCGGTGAGCTCATACATTACTTCAGCCGGTTCACCTACCGACAAGCCTCCAATGGCATTGCCTTCGCGGTCGGCTTCGGTAATCCGATACGCCGACTCCATGCGTAGGTTTTTGTAAGTACTTCCTTGAACAATGGGGAATAGTGTTTGGCTATACCCGTATTTTCCTTGTGTCTTATCAAAATGATCTGTGCAGCGTTTCAGCCAACGGTGTGTGAGTTCCATGGACGTCCGGGCATAGGAGAAATCACAAGGGTAGGGCGTACATTCATCAAAGGCCATGATGATATCACCACCGATCGTGCGTTGAATATCGATGGCGGTTTCAGGTGAGAAAAAATGCGTGGAGCCATCGATGTGTGACTTAAATGCCACACCTTCATCGTTGATTTTTCTCCCCGTCGAAGCCAGTGAGTAGACCTGGTAACCGCCGCTGTCGGTTAAAATAGGCCGGTTCCAATTCATAAAACCGTGAAGTCCACCCGCTTTTTCCAGTATTTCTAACCCCGGCCGAAGATAGAGATGGTAAGTATTGCCCAGAATAATTTGTGCATCGATGTCACTGGCAAGCTCGCGTTGGTGTACGGCTTTTACCGAGCCGGCCGTGCCGACTGGCATAAAAATAGGCGTCTCGATCGCACCGTGTTCTGTTTCAATTAATCCTGCTCTTGCCTTAGTAGCTGGGTCTGTCGCGTGTAGTGAAAACTTCATGAAAGTGAAAGAAATTGAACTTTTACCGAGCTGTTGTGGCTGGGGAAAAGCGGCCAAATGATTTCAGGGCGCAAAATTAAGCACATCTCTGGTAAAAGGTACTGATCGATCGTATATTTGTTAGAAAAAGAAATTCTGTGACACCCCCTGATTTGTTATTGCTTTCCCTGCTAGTGTTTGCAGGTATACAAGTTTTTTTCCTGGTCTTCATCTTCGGTCGCCTGGTGTTTTTTAAGGGGAAAAAATACGAAAACGCCAGCGAGACAGAACCTCGAGGTGTTAGTGTCATTATTTGCGCCTGGAACGAGCTCGAAAATTTAAAAGAATTACTTCCTCTGCTTGAGGAACAGGATTATCCTCTTTATGAAGTTTTAGTCATCGACGATCGTTCCACCGACGGGAGCGAAGCGTTTTTAAAAGCCTACTGTGAAACCTCGTCACGGGTACGTACCATTCGGATCAAAGAGGAATACGAACATATTACACCCAAAAAATACGCTGTCACGATTGGACAGAAACATGCTCGTTACGAGATCTCCTTGATGACCGATGCCGATTGTCGTCCGGTGGGAAATAAATGGATTGCTTCGATGGCTTCTCGAATCGGGGGGCAAAAGGAAATTGTCCTGGGATTTTCGCCCTATTTTAAGGAGAAAGGGTTGTTGAACTGGCTAATTCGCTGCGAAACATTTTATACCGCGGTTCAATACTTTTCCTTTGCCCTTTATGGTATGGCTTACATGGGGGTGGGGCGGAATTTGATGTATAAGCGAAAGCTATTTTTTCAAAATAAAGGTTTTTACAGTCATCATAATGTGTTGGGTGGGGATGATGACCTTTTTATCAACCAGGTTTCTAACTTTCGAAATACGACTTGCAATCCCGATCCCGAAAGCTTCATGTATTCTATACCAAAGAAAACTTGGTCGGCTTGGTTTATTCAAAAGACCAGGCATTTGGGGGTGGGTAAACTCTACCGACGTCATTTTAAATGGCTTTTAGGGCTTATTGCGGGTTCCCATGTCTTTACATGGTTTACAGCGTTGGTTTGTTTGGTTACGGCTTTAGTCACCCAAAATGAATATTTATTGTACGGCATGGGGGTGATCTTTGGTACTCGTTGGCTCATCCAATGGATTGTTTTAGGGTTGATCAATCATCGTCTCGGAAATACAATTAGCGGCTATCTCATCCCTCTAATGGATCTCACCCTGTTTTTGTATTATGTGGGTATGGGCAGCTATACGCTATTTAGGAAAAAGGCCGTGGCCCGATGGCGATAATCTGGGAAGTTTGTGGAATAATATCCGACATCGGCGGTTTACACTCGAAATTTACCGTTTTTTGTTTTTGCCAACGGGTGCTACGAAAATTAGGTATTAAGAATGGATCAAGTATTTAAGTATTTTCCCGATCTCACTGCTCAACAAAAGGAGCGATTCCTAGCGATGGAGGAGCTTTACGCGTTTTGGAATGCGCAAATTAACGTGATATCGCGGAAAGATTTTCAGTTTTTTGCCGAACGTCATGTTTTGCATTCTTTGGGGATTGCCAAGGTTATTAATTTTAAAGATGGAACAACTATTTTGGATGTAGGCACGGGCGGCGGATTTCCGGGGATTCCCCTTGCAGTGATGTTTCCGGAATGCGATTTTCATTTAGTGGACAGCACCACCAAGAAAATTAAGGTCGTTCAGGAGGTGGTTTCGGCATTGGGGTTGACGAATGTTCGTGCGGAGGCTATCCGTGCCGAGAAGTTGGATGATGAATACGAGTTTATTGTCAGTCGTGCTGTGACCCGGTTGGCTCC
>JBAYRB010000444.1:0-3317 GCA_041676905.1 Spirosomataceae bacterium | reverse complement strand
TTCTCGACCAGTAATTATGGTTTCCAACCTGGGGCGGAAATGAATATCAAAATCCGCGGTACCGGTTCATTGAACGGGGGGGAACCCTATGTAGTAATCGACGGTATACCGGGGGATATGAATCGCATTAACCCAGAAGATATCGCTTCTATTTCCATTCTGAAAGATGCTGCAGCGTCGGCTATTTATGGGGCGCGGGCACCCTACGGAGTAATTCTGATCACTACCAAGTCCGGCAGTACAGATGAAAAGCTTCGGGTTTCCTATGGTGGCAACGTATCCGTAGCTACTCCTCAACGTCTTCCTTCCATGCTCAACTCCTACACCCACGCCAGAGTGGTTAATGAAGCGGGGGTCTACGGTGCAGGCGGAAGAGTCTTTTCCAACGAAACTATCGATCGGATTATCGCCTACCAACGAGGAGATTTCGAATACCTCAAACAGTTTACCGTTCCGGATGCAATTTACTTTGAAACAGTACCACTGCCAAACGGAACCTGGGGTATCAATCATCAGGGTAATGCTAATTATGATTGGATTGATGAATATTATGGTAGCTCTGTAAATCATAAGCATGACTTGTCGGTACAAGGAGGCTCAGGTAAAACTTCTTATTACCTCTCTGGCGGTTATGTGGATCAGGAGGGTGTGCTCAATTATGGTACAGATACATATTCCCGGATCAACGTTCTGGCAAAAATCAAGACAGCCTTGGCTCCATGGTGGGATCTCGGTTATCAACCGCGTTTTATGAAAAGCAAAAGGGTAAGACCCTCAATGGATAAACAAGGAGAATATGACCTCGTCTTCCATCAGATAGCCCGGACTATGCCTACTAACGCCAAGTATGATGCCTATGGCAATTTGATGATCCAGTCAAAAATACCCTGGATAAATGATGCCGGAAATGACCATATTGAGACAACAGAAAGCTGGCAGAACTTTTACACCGAAATACGTCCACATAAAAACTGGAAAATCAATGCGGATTTCGCCTATCAATCGACCAACATATTTCGGTCTCATCAGGAGTTCATCGTCTATGAAACTCTAGTTGACAAATCCATTGTCCCCACTTCAAATACGATTCCTAGCAACATCCGACAATACCACCATAATGATAACTATTGGACAAGCAATATATACACGACCTTTAATACCAACCTGGGTGAAAAACAACATGTAACCCTATTGGCAGGGACCCAGTTTGAAAAAAGTAACAACCGTGCCCTCGATGTTTACAAAACCAATATGCTAGTCCAGACAGTACCGTCTTTACAAACGGCAACCGGCGACCCCTCTGCCATGGAGAGTCTGGGTCACTGGTCCACGCAAGGGTACTTCGTCCGGATGAACTACGATTTCGATAACCGTTATCTTTTGGAAGTTAATATACGTAGAGACGGAACATCCAGATTCCGTAAGGGTAATCGTTGGGGAACCTTCCCTTCTCTGTCGTTAGGTTGGAATATTAGTAATGAGCCTTTTTGGGATGAATTAAGACCCGTAATCAATATGCTGAAAATCAGAGGATCTTGGGGGCGTCTTGGCAACCAAAATGTAGCTTCTTATTCGGACCTAAATCTAATTCCACTGCAGACTTCCCCTTTGAACTGGATTTTCGGTTTTGGCCAGAGCAGACCAATCGGATACACCACCGTACCTGGCCTGGTCAGTCCAAATCTAACTTGGGAAACGGCAACCACCAAAGATATTGGTCTTGATTTTGTCATTATGAACAGGAAACTTGCGGGTAGCTTCGACTGGTTTGAACGAACAACAACAGACATGATTGGTCCAGCGGAAGCACAGCCTGGAGTACTTGGTATTGCTTTGCCCCGGGCTAACAATTCTGCCTTCCGGACCCGTGGGTGGGAACTATCACTTCAATGGAACCAGCAACTGAACCAGGCATTCTCGTATTATGTTACTGGAACTCTTTATGACAGTCGCTCCTTTGTCACGAAATATGTTAACCCCACCGGAACACTTTCAACCTGGTATGTGGGTCGTGAAGAGGGAGAGATATGGGGTTACACCGCGGAACGATTGTACAGAACGGAGGCCGAAATAGAGCAACATCAAGCCAATATCGACCTTTCTTTTATCTGGAATGGAGTGTGGAAAACCGGCGATGTGCGCTATGAGGATATCAACGGGGACGGAAAAGTTAACAATGGCCGAAATACCATCGACGACCATGGGGATCTGAAAATTATTGGGAATAGTAATCCTAGATATCAATACGGCCTCACCTTCGGTTTCAACTGGAAGAATCTTGATTTTTCCATGCTATGGAAAGGTACGGCAAAAAGAGATCTTTTTTTCGCTCCAAATGACAACATCTTTTGGGGGTTCCGGCATTTTAACCAAGTATCACTGTTTGAACGGCATCTCGATTATTTCCGAGATCAGGAAGGTGACAAGTATACCGGACTTTATGAGGGAGCAGACAATATCAATCTTGATTCTTACTGGCCTCGTCCGTATGTAAATGACCCTGAAAACACCAAAAATCGTCAAAACTCCACGAAATATCTTCAGAGTGCCGCTTATCTGAGACTTCAAAACATTCAGCTGGGATATAACCTCCCGTCCAAATTTACTTCGAAAATAAAATTGCAGAGAGCCAGATTTTATATTTCCGGAGAAAATCTACTGACGATAACCAAATTGCCGGCGGGTATTGATCCACTGGCAACCGAAAGCAGTTTTGGTGCTGGTAAAACCTATGGAGCCGATCGGATTCTGTCTTTAGGTCTTACCGTAACCTACTAGTCAACAATTTATTGAGACTTTCCTAAAGGTAACAAAATCGATTAATGCAATGTAATTAACGCAATTAGGCTTACTTAAAAAGGCACTTTTTATGGACAGAATAAAATACGTTATATACCTAACTTTTCTACTAATTACCAACACCGCTTGCGAGAGTTTCCTGGATCTCCCTCCCCGGGATGCCATTGGAAACAATGATTACTGGAACTCAGCAGCAGATTTGGAAAATTATATTTTGCAATTTTATCCCCGATTACCTCGACATAGCACAGCAGGTACTATGCCCTATGAAGATGCTCCTTCAGATAATCTGATTCTAGCCGTACCCGATGTTATACTGAATGGCGGTCGCACCATTACAACAGGATCCTGGAGCTCCGACTGGTCACAGATACGAAGCATCAACTTCTTTTTCGATAATTACGGGAAAGTTCAGGATCCGTTCGATACCTACCGGCATTTTCTTGGGGAAGCCCATTTTTTTAAGGCATGGTTTTACTTTGAACTACTTAAACAATATGGCGATATTCCCTGGTATA
>JBAYRB010000443.1:0-3319 GCA_041676905.1 Spirosomataceae bacterium | reverse complement strand
TACCAAGAGCAGGTGATGCTGCTGTCGCAAAAACTGGCCGGTTTTACTAAGGGTATGGCCGACACCTTGCGGAAGGCAATGGGAAAGAAACAAATCAATATCCTCAATAAGCTCAAGAGCGATTTTATGAAAGGGGGTATTGAAAGAGGTCACGACCCCAAAAAATTGGAAAAAGTCTGGACCGACTGGGAAGCATTTGCCTCCTATGCATTTAATAAATCCCACTCAACCTGTTATGCATTTGTAGCCTATCAAACGGCTTATCTCAAAGCTCATTACACCGCAGAATACATGTCTGCTGTATTGACCAGTTCCCTGGGGAATATTGAGAAGATCACCTTCTTTATGGAGGAATGTAAGAATTTGTCGATCCCCGTTTTAGGGCCAGATATTAACGAATCCGACCGGCAGTTCAATGCCAATAAGAAGGGTGAAATTCGGTTTGGTCTGGGGGGAATTAAAGGTGCGGGTGAAGCGGCGGTCGAAAGTATCATTGAAGAACGCAACAAAGGAGGGGAGTTTAAAGACATTTATGATTTTATTACCCGTGTAAACCTACGTACAGTCAACAAAAAAACCCTCGAAAGCTTGGCATATGCAGGTGCATTCGACTGTTTTGAAGAATTTCACCGCGCTCAATTCTTTGAAATTCCGGATGACGATAACGCAACTTTTATTGAAAAATTAATCCGTTACGCTAACAATTACCACGCGGCCAAAGCCTCCGCCCAAGTGAGTCTATTTGGGGGGCCGGATGGGAACGACGAAGATATGCTACCCCGCCCTAAGCCTCCTATGATCGAACCCTGGAACGATATTAACAAACTCCGATACGAACAAGAAGTGGTCGGGTTTTACATCTCGGGGCATCCCCTCGACGAATTTAAACTCGAGCTAGAAAACTTTTGTACCTGCACCATCGACAAGGTTCTCACGATTCCCGAAGATGGCAATCGCCCCCTCTATTTTGGTAAGGAAATCAGCATCGCAGGTATTGTCAGTTCGGTTACAGATCGAACTATGAAAAACGGTAACCCCATGCGAATTTTCAAAATCGAGGATTATACGGGAGGTATTGAAATGCTGCTCATAGGTGAGGACTTGGTCCGATATAGTAACTATATAGAAGTAGGCCGTTTTTTACATGTAAAAGGTAAGGTCCAGAACCGTTGGCGTAATGAAGATCAGTTTGAATTTAAACCGATGAACATTTCGCTATTGACTGAGCTTCGGGAGAAATTGTGCAAACAAATTACGCTGAGATTGACGCTGGATCAAATCAGTACTTCGTTTGTCGAAGATTTGCACAACATGCTCCAGAATTATCCTGGAAAATGTAAGTTAATGGTCTATGTATCCGATCCTGAGAGTCGCGTAGAAGTTCAGATGGTATCGCGAGCTATGCATGTCAGTCCGGAAAACGGCTTACTTAAAACCCTCGAAAAAGATTATGGGGTAAAGATTTCATTGAATTAATCGTCCCAACTTCAATTGGGAAAACACTGTTTTATCTAGGGGCACTTCCATTCAAAATCGCAACGAAGGGGGTGCCCGAATTTAATAACCCAAATTTCGCATTTGTCGCCTAATCCATGCCGAGCGTTTTTGTACATATGGCCCCGGTTTTACGACGCGATAAACCTTGGGGTTTGGAAAGATCGCCGCTATAGTCGATGCCTGGGTCCGTGTAAGTTGAGAAGCCGACACCTTGTAATATCGTTGGGCTGCCGCTTCCACCCCAAAGGTCAATGGACCTGTTTCGGCAACGTTTAAATACACTTCCAAAATACGCTCCTTAGGCCAAATTAACTCAATCAATACCGTAAACCAGGCCTCAAGGCCTTTACGAAGGTAGCTCCTACCATGCCATAAGAAGACATTCTTAGCTACCTGTTGGGTGATGGTACTGGCACCTCGTTTTTTTTTCGATTGTAAGACCTTGCGAATCGCCTCAAAGTCGAAACCGGCGTGTTCAAAAAACTTCTGATCTTCGGCAGCAATCACGGCTCCTTTCATGGGCTCCGAAATTTGATCATAAGACACCCACTTCTTGTGGATTTTTGAATCCTCTCCTCTTCCGATAGCTCTGATTTTTTCGGCAATCATATAAGGCGTCACCCATACCGGAGTAAACCGATAGAGCAGCGTACCGGCCACCGATGCTACGACGAATAGCAGGATCCCCCTAATGATAAACTTGGTAAGCTTTTTTCTCATGAAGACTTCGCACCCATCAATTTACAGCTAATTAAACGCATCCTCCTTAACCTGTCGCCTGCAAGAGTCTAATTTTCGTCCAATATTAGCCAATTATTTTATCATGAGCTCTTTCACAGCGACTTAGGCAAACACACGCCTTTTCGTGTGATTTCAGTTGACGAACACTGAGTATTTGGTTTAAAAGTGTAGGATATAATGAACATAGTCCATGTTGACTAACAGAGGCGAATTTGGGTTGAATCAACTCACTTGTCTGAAATAATCTATTTTTTCGAAGCTTTAAATTAAATCAACTTCATCATCACGACTTTCAATCGATTACCTATTTGCCGCAAGTATATACAAACAGACCTTATTACTCAATTATCATTCCCATTTCAATTAAACCAATGAACAAACGATCTCTATTACCCATGGGGTCGCGTGTACCCGACAAGGTCAAATCACTCGCTGTGGTTTTGACGTTGATGATTCCGGGACTCGCACCTGCAGATTCAATCCATTCCGGGAAGGCGGCTAACCTGACCGGACACGTTGCCATTCCGGACCGAACCGTCCGGGGAACGGTCACCGATGAAAAAGGAGACGGTTTACCCGGTGTCAATATTCTGGTGAAAGGAACTCAAAGGGGTATAATCACCGATTCGAATGGAAATTTTGAGATGATCGTACCCGACGATGCCACCTTGGTATTTAGTTTCGTCGGTTATGTCACCCAAGAAGTGCCTATCGGTGCTAATAGCACGCTTTCGATTGCTATGGAACCGACTCAGGAAGCACTGAGTGAAATTGTAGTAATCGGATACGGAACGCGGAAAAAATCTTCTGTTACTTCGTCGGTAACCCGTCTGGAGAACAAAAACTTGGAACAGATTCCCTCGGGTCGTGTCGAGAATGTACTGGCGGGTCGACTAGCCGGTGTCAATATCTCAACAGGACGGAATCGTCCGGGTGAAGCCCCCGCTATTAGGGTTCGGGGTTGGGGATCCATCAGCGCAGGAAACAATCCATTAATCGTCATTGACGGCTTCCCCGGTGGTGATTTGGCAACCCTAAACATGAACGACGTCGAATCAATCGAGGTATTGAAAGATGCTTC
>JBAYRB010000442.1:0-3324 GCA_041676905.1 Spirosomataceae bacterium | reverse complement strand
GAGTCATCGATCAAAATACCCTGGAAACGCGAGAATATTTTGCACGTATCATCTTTTTGAATGCATCGGCTATTGCTTCAGCGGCCATTCTTCTAAATTCCAAGTCATCCCGTTTCCCCAATGGACTCGGTAACGACAGCGACCAAGTGGGTAGAAATATCATGGACCACCATTTGGCGGCAGGGGCGAGTGGAATTTACGAGGGCATGGAGGATAAATATTATTTCGGACGCAGAGCAAATGGTATTTATATTCCGCGTTATAGGAATTGGGCTGATGACAAAAGAGATTATATCCGCGGATTTGGATACCAAGGCGGTGCATCGCGCCTGGGGTGGTCAAGAGGAACCAGCCAAAAAGGTTTCGGAGCAGAGTTTAAAAAGAGCCTGTCTAAACCCGGACCCTGGCGAATGAACCTGGGAGGATTTGGTGAAATGCTACCCGACGAAAACAACCGGATGACCCTTTCACCCGATAAAAAGGACAAATGGGGGCTGCCTTTAGTTGTTTTTGATGCAGCCTACAGCGAAAACGAACTGAAGATGCGTCAGGACATGATGAATGATGCTGCTGAAATGCTGGAAGCTGCTGGTTTGAAAGATATCCAACCCTATAATGACTTAACCAAAAATCCAGGGATTGGTATTCACGAAATGGGTACGGCACGCATGGGTAGAGATCCCAAAACGTCAGTTTTAAACCAGTATAATCAAATCTGGGATTGCAAAAATGTATTTGTGACCGACGGTGCCTTTATGACTTCGTCTTCTTGTGTCAATCCGTCGTTGACGTATATGGCCTTTACTGCAAGAGCCGCTAACTATGCGGTGGAAGCAATGAAAAAAATGGAACTGTAGAAATAGGTATTTCGAACGGTGGAACTAGTTAAGTAAAAACCACCCATTCAAAGAATAACAGGGCATTGATCGGCATCGATGCCCTATTTTCTTAGCGAAAGGAATAGGATTCTTACCCCTAATAGCGATCCACGAAAGTCAATAACCTACAGATCTGCTGTGTCACTATAGTATGAAATCAGTCAGTACCGGCAAATGGTCACTTAAAGCATAACTCGTGGGATCGTCTGGGTAAAGTCGGAAATTGCCTTCGAATAAAGCCCTGCTTGCTTGAATGTTTTTCGCTATTTCGCCCTGGGCGAAAATGAAATCGATGCGACGACCCGGGCTAATGGCATCAATCGTATTCCCATCCCCAGTTCCGGCTTTTTTAAAAGTATCGATCAATCCCTCATCTAGGATTTTTGCATATTCCGGCATATCTGGTGAGAAGTTCAAATCACCTTGCAACAGAACAGATTTAATCTTATTTTGTAGGTCTTTCTTTATGGATGATTTGAGTTCCTGGATTTCCATCATTCGAATTTCGGTGTCGCGTGGTTCCCGTCTGAAAGGCCAAAGATGAGCGGAATGCACCACCAACGTTTTTCCAGTCGAAGTACGTAATGTAGCTTTTCCCCAATGCCTTGTAAACAATTCTTTGGCATCGTTCTTGGGGTCGGCAAACGGACGGGTCGAAGAATCTACGATGTCGAAATTGGTGAGAACGGCTCCCGGAAATCCCCCTTTACCATCCTGCCCACCAGGGAAAAATGCGTAGTTGTAGTTAAGTAATTTCGCCATTTCCGAAACTACTTTTTCATTAGGACCTTCGGCGAAATTGATAATATTAGGTTGATACAACTCGAGCTCCAGCATGATTCTCTTTGGGATCTGATGAAGGTCTCGAGCCATTTTTACACGCCAACTGACTTCTCCCGGAGGGAGTTCACGGCCGTTAATTCCCTTATAACCTATACAACCATTAAATACATTGTAGGTGACGGAACGAATTTTCTCTCCTTCCCAATCGGGTTGTAAAACGGAATGTTCGTTGGGAATGGTAGCTCGAAGATCACCTAATGAGCCTAACCCTAAAGCTAACATCGATAGGGAAGATTTCTGAAGAAAGGATTTACGGGTAATCCGATTATCGAGGTTTTTAAATTTTGCGAAAGACATACTGGACGAATTTCATTTAGTCGAAGAAAAGGTAATGAAAAACCGAAACTGGCTTATTTAAGTATCCTTGAAACTTTCAATGGAACGATACTATTGTTAAGTAGAAATAGGGTAAAATCTAATTCTATTCTGTTGGTGGAAAATTAAAAAAGCCCTTTCGCATCCGGAGAGGGCTTTCCAATTTATTAACCTAAACTAATCGTATGAACTGCAATGTAAAATGGCGTCTTCGCCCTTAATTCTGACCTCCTACTCGTTGTTGTAAATCGTCAGAGCCAATGCTTCGTTGTCTGGTTTTCACGTTCTGATTTCCAAATCGGTAGGAAAATGCCAATCTGATTTGACGACTTGGCCAGGTGGAATGAATATTTAAATGAATGTCTTCGAAATGTGTTTCACCTTTAAACCGGTTCCAGGAAAAAGGATCCTGAACGTTTAGCTTGATGTTGCCTTTCTTATTCCAAATACTTTTTTGGATTCCCAAATTAAGTGCCCCTTGCGGACTAGCGTTGATCAGCCCGTAGATCGTAGGGCCGTTAAACCAGCCACCTGCTTCAATCGCCCATTCATTAGGCAGCTTAAAAGTGTTGTTTCCAAATAAGTTGTACGTAAAGATATTTACATCATAGGTAGCGTTCCGATAAAACGTTTTGAATTCGTTATAGGTCGCAGTAGCATTCAATTGTAAGGTCCACCATTTGTTGATGGGAAGTGGAGCGGAAACCGTAAGGCTGAAATAATTCTGATTGTCAAGGTTTTCGTTGGTCACATACGTGATATTTTCTTCCGGTTCAACCTGAGGCACTTCGTTGGAGATAACATCCTTAATTCGACTGTATGCTAAGGTGGTATTAAGAAAACTCTTAAATACGTGCGTTAACTGAAACGAGTGCGTATACTGTGGGCGCAGGTTGGGATTTCCACGCTGAAAAGTATAAGGATCTAAATAGTACTCAAATGGATTGAGTGACTGATAATTGGGGCGGTCAATCCGGTAGCTGTACGACAAATTAAGGACGTTGCTGCTATCAAGTGATTGTGAAAGAAAGACACTTGGAAATAGATTGAAGTAATTTCGGTCGTTGATCTCGTCTAAAGTCACCGAATTCCCAATGCTATGTGTGTGCTCACCTCTCACCCCAATCTGGAATTTGGTTTTTTCTGAAAACTTCCCACTGTAATTGATATAGGCAGCGTTTATGTTCTCGGTATATTTGAAACGATTGGTTCGATTCGTGTCGATATGCCAAACGTCGGCAAATAGCTCCATTACCATATCATTGTCAGCAACTACATAACTCGATTT
>JBAYRB010000441.1:0-3328 GCA_041676905.1 Spirosomataceae bacterium | reverse complement strand
TGTATGAACCATAGCTTGTTCATTGCGACATTGATAGTAGCGAAACTCTGGATACTGTTGTAAAGCTTGTCCGAGTCCAGCCACATTCCCATGTCCGAATATCCCAAAGCAACCACCAAAAAAGGGGGTTTCTACACCGTCACGTTCTATGAATTGATTTTTTAGAAATTCGATGGTAGCCTGAGCCACCGTTAACCGTTTCGTCATAAGGTATAAAAGGCTTTTAGTTAGCTATTCATTTCGAAAACAACTTTCTGGGATGCACATTACCGTCCTAGAGGTCTCTCTCATGCTGTCCTCGGTACTTCACTGGTATAAATTCGCTTTCCCGTCGGCATTGAGTAGTTTAATTTTACCGCCGAGATAATCCTCATAGGCATCCATAAACTTCTTTCCTGGTGTAGTGGGGGCAAATTCTTCTGGGAAATCCCTGAAAAATTCACGGTTGATCATGGTCCACAAAAGTCTAAAATCCGTTGCGATATTAATTTTTGTAATTCCGAGGGGAATAGCTGCTTTGATCTCTTCGTCTTTCACGCCGGAGGCCGCCGGATTTATTCGCCCCCCTGCTGCATTAATTCGTTTTACCACCTCTGGATTTACGTTACTGCCCCCGTGTAAGACCAGGGGAAACCCGGGAATTTTCTTTTGAATCTCCCGTAAAATGGAGAACTGAAGGCCTTTCCCACCAGAAAATTTATAAGCACCATGGCTGGTTCCGATCGCAATTGCCAAGCTGTCGCAACCGGTAAGTTCGACAAAATGAACAACCTCATCAGGTTGGGTATAATACCCTTCCGCTACGGATAGATCATCTTCCACACCTGCAAGTACGCCCAGTTCGGCTTCCACGCTAATTCCTTTTTCGTGCGCTTTTTCAACGACGATACGTGTTCTGTGGACATTCCGTTCAAAGGGATCGTGGGACGCATCGATCATAACTGAGGTATAGGCGTCTTGGGTAAGCACATGTTCGATATGCTCCTCATTGCCGTGATCTAAATGCAAAGCAAACACTACATTGGGAAACATTTTCTCCGCTGCAGTTACCATGGAAATCAGCATTTCAGCCCCCGCATAGTCTCGTGCGAAGGGAGTCGTTTGAACGATTACAGGCGCATTCCAACGTTGAGCTGCACGAAATAACCCGAGGATCTCTTCCATGAAAAACACGTTGACAGCAGGAATCGCAAACTGTCCGTAACATTTTTCGAAAAGCTGGGAAGTAGTGAGTCTCATGATTTAGATTTACCAAAATACGGTATATAACGCCGCCAAAATACCACAAATTAGTAAGGCGATATAAACAAAACCTTGTGAAGGCTTGAACATCTCCGCATCTATTTCAAGGGCTTTCGGATTGTTTTTACTCTTAGGATCGAGTAGCGATAATGCCACCACGACCACCACTAAAATTAGAAATATGTACCCCATCCGATCGAGGAATGGAATGTGCTCGAACCAGATTTTAAAAATGACCGACAAAGGGATATTTAATAGGGCGGCCGTCATAGCAGCCAGGCTCGTGGTTCGCTTCCAAAACATCCCAAAAAAGAAAATCGCAAAAACCCCGGGCGTAATAAAACTAGAATACTCTTGAATGAATTGGAAGGCTTGTTCCAGTACGCGTAACTGGGGAGCTATCAGTGTTGCTATGAGCATAGCCACCCAAACGGTTATTTTGCCCACTTTTACCAAATGGGCTTCCGATGCATCAGGTTTAATATACAGCTTATAAATATCGAGTGTGAAAATTGTAGATATACTGTTCGCCTTTCCCGCTAGCGAAGCGACAATCGCCGCTGTCAATGCCGCAAATGCCATTCCCTTTAGTCCGGCGGGCAGCAAACCCAATAAAACGGGGTAAGCATGGTCGGGCTTCACTACGCCACTTGCATCCAACATTTCTTGGCCAAATACCCCATTTTGATACAGGACATAGGCTGAGATCCCTGGAATTACCACGATAACTGGTATTAATAATTTTAAGAATGCAGCGAAGAGAATGCCCTTACGAGCCGTATTAAGATCCGCTCCAAGCGTCCGTTGGATAATATACTGATTGCATCCCCAATAATTTAAATTATTTATCCACATAGCCCCCAGGATAACTGTCATTCCTGGAAGGTCTTTGTAGTAGGGGCTTTCTTTCGGTAATATCATGTGGAAATGTGAATCGGCCTCTGCCCTAAGCGCCGAAAAAGCACCAAAAATCGACGGTTTATTAAAATATTCAGCTACCATATCCAGCGCTAAATAGGTGGTAGCCAGACCTCCCACCACGAGAACAATAACTTGAATCACATCGGTATAACCTATGACCTTCATGCCCCCAATAGTGATAATAATGGCAAATAGGGCTAAACCGACAATCGCAACGGTGAAGTCGACCCCGGCTGTGACATGGAGGGCTAGTCCGCCAAGATAGATGATCGAAGTTAGGTTGACGAAAACATACAGCAACAACCAAAATATAGCCATAATGGTTGCCACAGTCGGGTTATAACGCTGCCTCAAAAACTGAGGCATGGTATAAATGTTATTCTTCAGATAAATGGGTACAAAGAAAACAGCCACCACGATCAAAGAGGCTGCTGCCATCCACTCGTATGAAGAAATAGCAAGACCTATGGCGAAGCCCGATCCCGACATCCCAATAAAATGTTCGGCTGATATATTTGAGGCTATCAAAGAAGCGCCAATAGCCCAATAGGTGAGGGCACCTTCGGCTAGGAAATAGTCTTTTGAGGAAGCTTCTGCCTTCGATTTCCGCTTATAAATCCAATATCCATAACCCGCAATGATTACAAAATAGATGCAAAATACGACTAGATCGACAGGATTAAATCCGGTTTGTCCCATTTTAAAGTAATTAATTCGAACCTGAGATTGTTATTTCCCGATCCACCTCGTTCAATACTTCACTCATTTTAACGGGTCTTTTTTCCATAAGAGATTTAAGTGCTGCTTTTCCTATCGCAGTTGCCATCAGTCCATCATATACATTCACAGGGCTCGCTTCGTCGTTGGCAACGCAGGATAGGAAATTGCGAAGACATTCACGGAAAGCTTTCTCGTATCGCTCCAGGAAGAAGTATAAGGGCAAAGCGCCGGTAATACCCTCTTTTCCTGCAAATTCGACATCGTTTTCTTTCCGATTTTCAGCGCGAGCCATCCCTTCAGAACCAAATATTTCCAAGCGTTGATCGTAACCATAAACTGCCTTTCGGCTATTGTCAATCACGCCGATGGTACCATTCTCGAACGTCAATACGATTACAGCTGTGTCAATATCATTGATGCGTTCAATTTCCGGATTGATCAACGC
>JBAYRB010000440.1:0-3338 GCA_041676905.1 Spirosomataceae bacterium | reverse complement strand
GGCTTTTGCCGATATACCCAACGTTTACGGTATTAAAGTCGCTGCCTTCAATCGCTATCAAACCATCGATGTCGTAAGAGGCGTTTGTAGTTCGTCAAGAAGAGACGAAATAGCATTGTACACGGGTAATGATGACAACATTGTCAACGACTTATTGACTGTCTATCGTTTTGACATTGACGGTCAAAAGGTTGAAAAAAGATTCGTGGGTGGACTCCTCGGCCATTGGGCGGCATGGACAGCTTCAGCCGTGAAATTGTTGGATGACATTAAAGAACATATCGCTGCAGGCTACCCCAACGCCTCCGAATTGTTCACAAGAAACATCGAAGTGACCGATATGAATGCGGCCATATTCGACCCGTTCAACGCCTTCCACGGATGTATTGCCGGTGTACATCAAGTACTTTACCAACAAGGCATACTCGATGGCATCTGGTGTTTAAACCCAGAAGAAGACCTTTCACCCGGTCAACTCGAAGAAATACAACGCGTGGTAAAAGCCTACCCCCATTTGATCGATGACGATTTTGTAGCCCAGTGGCTGATTGAAGATCAAAAGCGACAGGTAGCTCAAACGACGTAAAATAATTTCGCAAGCGAAACCTTACGTATGCGTAAGATGGGCAACAGGTTAATCCCAAAGAAGAGGGGGTTAACCTGTTTGCTTTATCAGGATTCTCGTTTCAACCCAGGTTCATTTTCCAGATTGGAAACACCGAGGGCGTAGGTCCTGATTTTTTTTTCACTTAACTAAGAATATTCATGTTACAGTTGATTAGAATGCAGTAGCCTGACGCTTTAGTATTTCAGTATAGTATTTGTATACATGTTCTTGTCATTTACCCTGTTATTTTACAGCAAAGCCAAAAATGAAAGATTCCAAAAAAACAGAGAAGTTCAGCTCTCCTACTAGGAGGGACTTCATTAAAGCCTCTTCACTGGCTGCATCGGCGTTTTTTATCGTTCCGCGACACGTATTGGGTGGCAAAGGTTATGTTGCGCCCAGCGACAAACTGAACATCGCCGGTATCGGTGTCGGTGGTAAAGGTAAAAGCGACCTAACCTCCTTCGCCAAAAGTCCCAATGTAAATATTGTAGCACTTTGTGATGTCGACGATCGGCAAGCGGTAGATTCCAGAAAGAATTTCCCCAAAGCAAAATATTACAAAGACTTTCGGGAAATGCTCGCCAAAGAAGATAAGAATATCGACGCCTGCTCGATTTCTACACCCGACCATACCCACGCAGTAGCCACATTAGCGGCCATGCAACTCGGAAAACACGTCTATACCCAAAAGCCACTAACGCATAGCATCAACGAAGCAAGGGTTCTGACCGAAGCTGCAAAAAAATATAAAGTGGTCACCCAAATGGGGAATCAAGGTGGATCGGGTAACGGGGTTCGTCGAATGAAAGAAATTTACGATTCGGGTCTTATCGGACACGTCGACCGCGTACTTTGCTGGACCAACCGTCCTGTATGGCCACAAGCGGTTCCAACCGATAAAACCTTCCCGATTCCCAAAGAACTCGACTTTGATCTCTGGTTAGGTCCTGCACAAAAAGTACCTTATAACGAAGCCTTCTTACCATGGAACTGGCGCGGATGGTGGGACTATGGAACCGGTGCTTTAGGCGACATGGCCTGCCATATCATGGACCCAGTGTTTAGAATTCTCCCTATCGACTACCCAAAATCGGTAGAAGCAAGCGTTGCCGGTAACTGGACTATGACACTTCGCCCGCAAGATGACGAACCAGCTTGGACCCCATTCTCAACCAACGTACACCTGGTTTATCCACGTAAAGATGGGTTGGGTGATATCAAAGTAAGCTGGTACGACGGTGGTATTTTACCCGAACTACCTGAAGAACTCCAAGAAGGAGAAGAATTCGGAAACTCTGACGGAGGCGTTCTATTTATAGGTGCGAAAGGTAAACTGATGGCCGATTGTTACGGTGCTAGACCCCGTCTGTTACCACTCAGAGACAATGAATTTATCAACGTTCCTGAAACGATTCCAAGAGTGCCCAACGAAGACCACTATTTGCAGTGGGTAAATGCTTGTATCGCCGGTTACGGTAACGCTGAAACCAGTTCACCCTTCGAATATGCAGGGCCGTTTACCGAAAGTATCCTGATTGGTAACGTAGCAATACGTACCTGGATGATGCGTGATAACCCCTCGGGAAGACGTACCGTCGACAAATACAACGGACGTAAAAAACTGTTGTGGGATGCAAAACAAGGCAAAGTCACCAACTGGGATCTCGCTAACAAATATGTTAATCGTGAATACCGCGATGGTTGGACGCTAAAACTGTAACAGGTTAGTTATATTTCTATGAACCGCTCCATTTCCCGGAGCGGTTTTTTTGTGGGTAAACCTCAGACCACCTTTAGCCAAAACTGATTTCTTCTCGCCTTTTGAAAAAGAATCAACAAGCAAATGAGGAGAAAGAAAATTCCCACCACGGTTTGTAAGTGTACAAATGAAATGAGCACTTCCGACCAACGAAGCTCCCGGGTGAAAAATTCTTTATAAACCAGCAACCCTACACTACCTAGATAGCCGGTACTGTCACACAAATAAACAAAATACCCGGCGTTGGCTTTGATCTTAAACAAGGCAATCATCCGTTCGAACAACACGGTTTGAGCCGTGATATACGACAGAAATGTGCCCACTCCCAATAACAGCATCCATTGATAACCCGAAATTAAATGGCGTGTAAACAAGGCACTCGCCAAAGCAGCCAGCAATAGCCCGCCCAACATAATCGCATTGATAAGACTAAAACCTATACGATTATCCCTAATCAAGGATAGACTCCCAATCACCCCTAGAACAATGAGCCCGATGATTAGTTCGGTCTGTGCCAGAACGCCACTTTGCCAATTCGCTTCAACCTCATTCCAAATCTCTACAGCAAAGTTGTCCCGGAAGTCACGTACCATGGTTAACATGGCATAGACGACGATGTAACAAATGACCGGTAACCCATACTGTTTTAACGCCAATTGTTTGTCGATCGCTGTCATCGGCTCTCTCAATGTACGGTTTGCTATATCCCTGGCATCGGGGGGTGGTAACACCGACATCATCCACATGAAAATGATAAACAAGGGGAGAAAGAGGGTTCCAATTAGAAATGGCATCCAAAATTCAGATACTTCAGGTACCAATTGATGGACTTCGATATACACCGTTTTAAGGACTCCCGATGCAACAATGATACTGATACCCAAGCCCATCACCACCATTTCGGTCACTCTTCGCCCTTCGAGGTAACTAAATAAGACACCGAAAACCATCCCCAAGGGAAGCCCATTT
>JBAYRB010000439.1:0-3341 GCA_041676905.1 Spirosomataceae bacterium | reverse complement strand
TAAAAGTGCTTCCGACTCTGATGCATCGTTATTGGGAGTGCCGGTTCCGTGCGCATTGATATACGAAATTGCGGACGGAGAAACTCGCCGCATCGCCTGTTTCATCGCCAAAACGGCCCCTTTACCCTCGGGGGAGGAGGCCGTCTGATGAAAAGCGTCGGCTGAATTACCCCATCCAGTCACATAGCCTACAGGGTTCGAACCCGTGACTTCGAGACTTTTCGCTGACTCCAATAATAGATATGCCGCCCCCTCTCCCAAATTTAAACCGGCTCGTGTATTATCGAATGGACGGGTCCAATTTCGATCGTAAATCATCAAGGAATCAAATCCGTGAATAGTGAATCGGGTCAGTGCGTCGGTGCCCCCTACCAACACTCGGTCCAGTCGCCCCGATTGAATCATTCGGGCTCCCATCATGATCGCATTAGCACCCGAAGAACACGCAGTGGAAATTGTATTTATCCAACCATTTATCCCTAAGTATTGAGCAATATCCTCACTGGATCTGCCACTGTCATGGTACATCAACACCGCGAAATCGGCAGGATTTTCAGTGAGAAAGTCTTCGTAAAACACTTCTGTACGGTCCATTCCGCCCACCGAGGTTGCCGAGATGAAACCGGTTCGGAGATTGCTTCTGTGCTCGTTGGCACCCCAGGCTTCCCGTGCAGCCATCATTCCTAACAGCGCCGTCCGAGAAATAGATTGATGGCCTAGTCCCAGCTCTACCACGATTTGTTCATTACTGAGCGGTACCCGACCTACCTTGACCGTTTTCTCACCCAACTTAGCATCGACAATCCCGGATTGTTTATGCAACAGGGCATTAAGATTTTGATCTACACCGTTTCCGATCGCAGACACAATTCCCATTCCCGTTACATATACCGCGCCTTCCATTTAAGACTTATGTTTTTCAATATAATCGGCCATGGTTTCAATCGAATAGAACACCTGCTTCCCCTCTTCCGGGTTGGTAACGTTCAACTGATAATATTTTTCGAGAAGTACGATTAACTCCAATGCATCAATCGAGTCCAGCCCTACTCCACCTTCCCCGAAAAGAGGCGCGTCATCTTCGATGTCCTCTACCCTGACTTCCTCTAGATTTAGTTGTTCAATAATATGCTTTTTGAGCTCTTCTTTTAGCGTATTGCTTGCCATTCTTTCAATGATATATAAAGTATTCGGATTCAGTTACTGTAACACTTCGACACAAAGTGAAGTATATTTTCCCGGTTGTTTACGAGACCTTCGTCCATAACAAAAAAAAGAGCATCCAGCTTTTCCCGAACGTCCAGCCATCCGCCTATAACTACCTTTGCCCCCTCTTTCAACATAATTTTTCCATGATCTGCGTAGTAGGCCGGTGCGAAATTAGAAAAAACGGCAAACATATGTGCTCCATGCCACTTATTACGAATTGCGATCTCACCTAAAGCTATATTGGGGAGCGTGTAGACAAAAAGAGAAGGGCTGGGTAACAAATCGACAAGGTAGCTTTCTTGAAACCTAATATCAGTGTGGGTACTTCCTTCGGAATTCGCAAATAACAGCCCGATTTGGTCATCATTTTGTGTACTCACCAACGACGGATCCACGGTTTTCAGAAGTTCAACTCCCAAGAAAGCCACCTTGGAAAGGAGGTCCATTTTGTAGAATTTGGGGTATTCCAGGGCTAAATTTCGATACATCTCAGTTAGGGCATCTTCAACGGCAATCTCGTTAAAAGACACCTTTTGCCTGCCATTTACGAATACACCGTGAGGATTCATCCTACAATAGGTAGCCTTTTCTTTCATTCCTTTTGTATGAGTAAAGCTGCATTCCCGCCGCCAAATCCGGAAGCTGTTTTTAAAATGATTTCTCCATCGAAGGGACGATTGTCTTTCAATATATGCAGAGGTTTCGTCGTGCCAGGATTCTCATAGCCCAAACTGGCTGGCAGTATTCCATTTCTAAGCGATTGTAAACAGGTTGCTGTTTCGATCACCCCCGCAGCGCCAAGGGTGTGTCCCCAATACCCCTTCAAGCTATTCAGCGGAATCCTCTCTAACCCCAAACGGTGAAACGCAATAGCTTCCATTTCATCGTTGTAAAGAGTCCCTGTACCGTGAGCATTGATAAAGCCAATTTGATCGGGATTGACATTAGAGGCTATTAAAGCTTTTTCGACCGCTCGAACTAACCCTTCACCTGTACGGGAAGGACCTGAAATATGATTGGCATCGTTCGCATCGCTTCCGCCTAAATAGACCATTGGCTTACTGGAAAACGTCGATTTGTCACGAGATAGAATTACACGGCCGCATCCGTCACCCAGGGTTACCCCGCGACGATCCTGATCAAATGGCTTACAGGGAAGGTCACTTACAGCATACAATGATTGAAACCCGTAAAGAATGAAGTCGGAAATTAGATCGCAGCCCAACACGATCACATGTCGACATAATTCGTTGCGTATCATTCGTGCAGCCAAATTGATTGCGATCACCCCGGAAATACAGGCATTTGATAGTATGAGTGGACGGTTGACCAAAGAATAACGCGCTACCAAGGCGGTTACCGCCGGGTGGAAGGGATTTTTTAAATCGTCGGAAATGCCACCTTTGGTGGAGCTGATAATCACCTGTGTATCAGGCGACGACAACATATCCGCGTCCCAACCTTGGTGAAGGTCGTCTAACACGGCGTTTAGCAAGTGGAGAAATTTCCCTCGCTCAGGTAATTCAGGAATGCGAGACAGATATACATCCGACTCTTTCCAACCTAACTGCTTATGTAAGGTAATTCCCGATATACCCTGGCAAATTCTTTTGAAATTAACTGCAGCGTTACGCCCTAACGACGAAATAATGGATTCAGCACCTATGTAAACGGGAAGGCTCATTTATTAAAATAAGTGTCTTTCCAGGCTTGATAAAAGGGGGGAATTAATAATTCCAACTGACGGGTTTCCTGGGAAATGAACACCTGGGTAGTCGTACCCTCTGCAGCCAGTTCATCGGTAGTGAGATTGATCACTTTGTAATTAAAAACGATTTTAGCCGTGCGTACGGGGACGTATTCCGTCACCACTTTAATTTTCTGGCCGTAGTAAACCGATGCTTTAAAATCCAAGGAAGTATGTACAATGGGAATAAAGAATCCATGTCCGGCAACGGTCAAATAAGGCATACCGTACTCCCTTCCGAAATGTTCTCTTCCATCTTCAAAATACTTCAAGTAGTTGCCATGCCATACCACCCCCATAGCGTCCGTTTCACTAAAACGCACGTTTATTTCCAACGTCGATGTCAATTTCTTATTCAGTTCACTCATTCGTTCAGCACCAGCTT
>JBAYRB010000438.1:0-3366 GCA_041676905.1 Spirosomataceae bacterium | reverse complement strand
GCCGACGAACGCAAATCCTTTGAGATACCTAAGCAAGCTCTCCTGATTACTTAATTGGTTAGTTCGGGCAGCTTCGAACAGCTTTTCACCCAAATCATCGGAAAGGCGTATGCGTAAGGAATCCCTCAAATTGGGTCTAGGCACAAAGCTAACTTGTCCCAGTGGGTCGGTACTATATTCCGAACTACGGTGGTTGTAATAAGGACCACGCGTAATATCCTGCAATAGTTCATGGATAGAAAGAGTATACCGTTGGGTCGTATCCCCATACGTATATACAATTTTGGTATTGAGCGCTAGGGAATCATAAACAGCCCGATCTTGCAAGCCAATACTAGAAAAGGTAGATACTGCCAGATACCCCTTTGCTCGGATCACACCCAGCAAATCATCTTCATAAATACCAGTTATAATATGACCGGTGGTGGTATTTAATGAATCCTTCATCACCGTAGACCGGGCAATGGTCACGGTGTCGGTATAGATCACTTGAAGATTATCTGTGTTCGGTCGTACCAGCGTAATCGTTCGATCCCCCCATTCACAGCTCGCAACTATCAAAGCTATCAGTATGGCCCCATATCCCTTTATTAAGGAAGGGAGCAACCTTTTTGTCCAAATCGTCATCCTATAATGTAAACCTGATCACTTTAATCAGATGCCAAAATTAGGAAAGGGGTTCCGGCTTAAATCACGAAATAGACTAACGGGCGAACTGTGTAGACCAAATCCACTTTTTAAATAGTTTACAACAAAAAAATGATTAACGTCGTATTATATGATAATTCTTCAGAAATTGCACTCGCCCGGGAGCATTCCAAATGGATTACAGCGGTTAAAATGAAGAAATTTAATTGTATAGTCTTAGATTCCGACGAAGACTCACTCCATAAAACGAGTGGTTTGGTTGAAGAAACCCCTTTTTTAAACCTTACGGGTAGTTATTCCAGCGTTTTTGAAGCGATGGCCGGGTTACTAAATCAGCGGGTTGATCTGATGTTTTGTGAAACGGAAATGCCGGGGTTTTCCGGCCCCGAGTTTGTCGCCAATATTGTGGATCGACCCAAAGTCATTTTCGTGACCGCCCACCCCCAATACGCCCTCGAGGCCTTCGATCTAAATGTGGTTGACTACATTATGAAACCAATTCGTTCTGAGCGCTTTACGTCTGCAATTCACAAAGCCTGGATCCAACTCAACTATAAAGAGAAAAAGGATAGCGACTCGCTTTCCCCCGCGTCAGATTATATCTTCGTCACCTCTAATTACGCACTGATAAAAATCAACCTCCACAACATTACTCACATAGAAGGCCTGAAAGATTATGTGAAAATTTACACCACAGATCAACAAAGTCCAATTCTAACTCGTATGACTATGAAGAGTATTGAAGAAAAATTACCGCCTGAAACATTTTTCAGGGCTCATAAATCGTTTATTATTTCAATAGCAAAAATCGATGTTATCCGAAATCAGCGTATACAAATTGGCAATCACCTTATTCCCATCAGTGACTCAAATTATGATCTTTTCCGACAGCGGCTAAATACGTAGAGACAGGCATGTGATTTTGTCTACACAATTCGTCATTTCATCTCAAATGTTTTTTTTATACAGGGTGTACCATCAATTTTGCGCCCTCTTATTAGTATACCAATGCGTATTACAACATCTTTAAACCTCATGTTTTATCTTAAGTCAAGAATAGTAGTATTAGCAGTGTTAGCTTCCACAGCTTTATTTTTTACAAGCTGTAAAGAAGATGACGTTGAACCTGAATATGTAGGAAACTGGTTTCAGAAGTCATTGCCTGATTTTGACGGAATCTCACGCAGATCAGCGGTGGCATTCACGATTGACGGTTTTGGCTATGCTGGGCTGGGATATTCAAGCAATCAGGAGAGATTAAGGGATTTCTGGCAATATAATCCGCAACAATTGTTTTGGACGCAAAAGGCTGCCTTCGGCGGCACAGCCCGTCAAGATGCGGTAGCCTTTAGCATAGGCAGTAAAGGCTATGTAGGAACTGGATACGACGGCGACTACAAGGCTGATTTTTGGGAATATGATCCCACATCCAATACTTGGACGGAGGTTGCACCCCTTCCTGCCGGGTCAGGTAATCCAGAAAGACAATATGCAACGGCTTTCGTTCTCAATGACAAAGCCTATGTAGGACTTGGTTTCAACGGTAATTATTTACAAGATTTCTACGAATTCACCCCCAATGCTGAAGGTGGTAACTGGCAACAAATCACTAGTTTCATTGGCGGCAAGCGCCAGGGAGCTTCTGCATTCGTAGTAAATGGTAAGGCTTACGTAGGTTTCGGTCGTGGTAATACCGGTGTTACGCATCAAGACCTATGGGAGTTCAACCCAGGTTCATCCCCAGTTTGGGTCCCTAAAACCGAGCTCGAAGGTCATCCCCGGGCTAATGCAGTGGCACTTTCTCTAAATAATAAAGGCTATATCATTGGTGGTTCTGCAACGACATCACTGCGGGATGTATGGGAGTACGACCCTTCAAACGACACCTGGACCCAGAAAACCAGCTTCGAAGGTGGGGCTCGCTCCTATGCCATCGGATTCACCCTGGGAGGCACGATCTATTATGGAACCGGCCAATCGGGAAGCTATTTGGACGATTTCTGGGGCTTCGATCCTGCCGCCACGCAAGTCGACAATGACTAACCATACCGACATTATTACGTTTTTAAAAAGGGAGCATTTTTATGTTCCCTTTCTTGTTTAAAAAGGGAATACAACCAACTTAGCCATGGTCAAAAAAAACTACCTGTTGCTTACAATTCTCGGAATCATCATCCTTTTTTTTATTATCCTTCGACTTAAACAGGAGCCATCCCACCCCAAAGCATGGATTTTTGAGACCTATCAATCAGAAATGGGCTGGGGTTATCGAATATTTACCGGCGATAGCGTACTTTTGATTCAGCAGGACATGATTCCTGGATTACCCGGTAACGCTGGATTTGAACGCCAAGTGGATGCGGAACGTACCGCCCAACTCGTCATCCAAAAGCTGAACCGAGGTATCTTTCCTCCGGCAGTGACCCTAGAGGAACTCGATTCAATGCAAGTACTACCTACCCGATAAGATGGCTAGCAAAAATGGAACGGCGCTGAAAAGAAATACTAAGGATGCGAATGGTAAAAACTGGACTTAAATTTGTCGTATTTTTTCTCTTATTCTGCGGAATTCTAGGGATTGCTATAATTACGAAACCAGCGAAAACACCCCTGGAAAAGAGTGCGTATTACCAAGAATGGAAAGAACTGATCCAAAAAGTGTCGATTCAGAACCAATCCTCAACCGACTCCTTATTAGCTGGATGGGCTAAGGTAAAT
>JBAYRB010000437.1:0-3376 GCA_041676905.1 Spirosomataceae bacterium | reverse complement strand
TTCCCATCTGACGGATTTTTTGCTTCGGCAACCTATCGGCAGTTTGATGCCGTATTGGCGATGTATCACGACCAAGGCTTGATCCCCTTCAAAACCATTGCCTTTCATGAAGGAGTCAACTTTACAGCAGGGCTCCCGGTAGTGAGAACCTCGCCCGATCATGGCACTGCTTACGACATCGCAGGTAAAAAGATCGCCGATCCCAGTTCTCTGTTAAATGCAATATACCTCGCTATCGATATATGGCAAATCCGCACTGAAAATAAAGAAATTGCCAAAAATGCTTTGCGACCAAAACCTCATCTGAACAATCCTACCAAACTCGGAAAGGAAGATAAATTAGCAAAAGATGATTGGGAAAATCTGGAAAAGCCTAAATGATCCCAGCACCGCTTACACCGTACACTCTTAAGATTGAAATATGTTAAAATCGATGACGGGATTCGGATCGGCAACCGTTGAACTCCCCACACTTTCGGCCAACTTTGAAATCAAAACGCTTAATTCCAAATTCTTGGATATCTATTGCCGCATTCCGAAGAACTATTCTGAACGGGAAGTGGAAATCCGAAATATGATTACGCGCTCCCTTGAACGGGGTAAAGTGGAATGTACCCTAACCATCCAGCCGAAAACCACCGAAAACGGCGTGTCGATCTTAAACCGCCCCCTCGTAAAAGCATATTTCAAAGAATTACAAAATACCGCTGAGGAATTGGGATTTACGGCTGACCAGACCGAATTACTCCGAATGGCCGTATTAATGCCCAATGCATACAACGCTGATCAGTTATTGGAAACCGATCAGAAGGAAAATGAATGGATGTTAATCCGAGAAGGACTGGAGCAAGCATTGGCTAAGGTGGAGGAATTTAGAATACAAGAGGGCGCTCAAACTGCTTTAAAATTTAAGGAGTATATCGCTCGCATTGATTCCTATCTGGAGCAAATTAAAGAATTGGACAAATCCCGTATTCCCGCCGTAAGGGAAAGACTCCACAAAAACGTCAGAGACCTGGTTCATAGTGACAATTTCGATCACAATCGTTTTGAACAAGAAATCATCTACTATGTAGAACGATATGATATTTCGGAGGAAAAGGTTCGATTGAAAAACCACCTGGAATATTTTTTACAAACCCTGGATGGAAATGTTAGTCAGGGCAAAAAACTGAATTTCATTGCTCAGGAAATTGGCCGAGAAATTAATACCATTGGCTCCAAAGCGAATGATTCCGCCATTCAACGCCTGGTAGTTCAGATGAAAGATGAGCTCGAAAAAATCAAGGAGCAAACGATGAATACCATTTAATTTATTCGCTCCTCAAAAGAGTTGGGAATTTTTAAATAGCATTATTTCACCTATTCCAGTTCAGGAGTGAATCCAATGCACTGCTACGAAGGAGATTGCACCAAAAGGATCATTAGAGGTGATGCGATGACTCAAGCATTTGCATTTGGAAACTAACAGTGGTTTGGTTCCTTCTGGTGACCCTATTGGACAAATCTTGAAAACCAGATCCAAAGTAGCAGTACGAAAGCTCAAAAACGCTTGAAATTTTAACACCTACTAGGAATCCTTATTTTTGCATCCCTTATAGATCCACTATCCCCGAAGGCTTGATGAAGCATTTAGAAATACAGCTCCCACCGGAGATCGCGTTGGATTCGGAACGTTTTGAGCAATTTGTAAGAAACCGTTTTCATATCAGATCAGAAGATCCGTTAGTGATCCGAAAGATTCGACAATCGATTGATGCCCGATCCAGGCAAGTTAAAATTTCGGTTAAAGCGGAAATCTACTTCAAGGAAACACCCCCGGAGCTGTTCGTCACCAAGCAGGAATACCAATCTGTGTCAGATAAAAAAAGGGTTTTAATAGTGGGAGCAGGTCCGGCCGGTCTTTTTGCGGCTTTGCGGCTGATCGAGCTCGGAATCAAGCCCATCGTCTTGGAAAGGGGGAAGGATGTAAGGGCACGTCGTCGAGATTTGGCCGCCCTCAACAAGGAACATGTGGTGAACCCCGACTCGAATTATTGCTTTGGGGAAGGAGGAGCCGGCACCTACTCTGACGGGAAACTCTATACGCGTTCTTCGAAAAGGGGTGATATTCGTCGCGTTTTGGAAATCTTCGTGAAACATGGGGCAACGGAGCAGATACTAATTGATACCCATCCGCATATTGGCACTAACAAACTCCCTAAAATAATTCAAAACCTCCGCGAAACGATTCTCCATTATGGAGGGGAAGTGTGGTTCAATACACGTGTTGAAGATTTTATTTTATCGGAAAATCAAATCAAAGGGGTAATAACAGCGGATGGAAAGGAACTTTCGGGGGATGCGGTGATTCTAGCGAGTGGACATTCGGCACGTGACCTATTTGAGAAGCTATATCAACACGGTATACAGATTGAAAATAAACCTTACGCGATGGGGATTCGCATCGAACATCCTCAGAATCTCATCGACCGAATTCAATACCACTGTAACCCGGATCGGGGTCCTTATTTGCCGGCTGCTTCCTATAGTTTAGTCACGCAGTCGCGAAGAGGCAGCACACAACGCGGGGTATTTTCTTTTTGTATGTGTCCGGGCGGATTTATTGTGCCCTCCGCCACAGCCCCAGGGGAAGTCGTTGTAAATGGCATGTCACCCTCGCGACGCGACTCCCAATTTGCCAATTCAGGGCTGGTTGTCGCAGTAACCGAAGAAGATACCCAGCGCTTTCGGAAAGATTTTGGGCCATTGGCTGGCTTGGAACTACAACGTCGAATTGAAAAGCAAAGCTGTCAGGTAGCAGGGGGGACCCAAAGGGCACCCGCCCAATTAGCCCTAGATTTTGTCAAAAACAAACCTTCTTCGAGTTTGATCGACACTTCCTATCAACCCGGAATTAGTGCTGTCCCGATACGAGAATTCTTACCCGAATGGATGGCAGATGCTTTACACGACGGCTTGGTGGACTTCGGAAAGAAAATGAAAGGCTACCTCACCAACGAGGCTGTTTTAGTGGGGGTTGAAAGTCGTACTTCATCACCCGTTCGTATCCCTAGAAATCAACAAACCTGTGAGCATCCTCAGATTAAACGATTGATACCTTGCGGAGAAGGTGCCGGTTATGCGGGCGGAATCATGTCTGCGGCCATGGATGGGGAACGATGCGCAGAAGCAGCGGTGCGCCTTATCCTGCAGCCTTGATGAAGGAAAATAGTGCCTTATAACCGGTGTCGATATGGCTACTTTAAAGCTAACCCAGTGGGATTAGTCGGCAGTTTTTACTCAATCAGAAAGTTGTAAGTTGGGTCCATGACTAGTCGACCCTCAGTAGTTCCATCCGTTTTCCATCCTTTGAGCTTGTTCGTCTTTCCTTTCG
>JBAYRB010000436.1:0-3384 GCA_041676905.1 Spirosomataceae bacterium | reverse complement strand
ATCTATGAAGAAATCGAAACACAAAATCCGAATTTCCCATTAATCAACTATTACATCGGGGCTTGTCAGGAGAAGTTGTGGCGATGGAATACAGCCAAAGCTTACTATGTTAAGGAGCTCGAATTATCACCGGGTTCGCCGGAAGCCCGCCAGGGACTCTGGCGTATTTCCCAACTCGAGAATGAACGCCTTGAAACTTCAGAAAATAGAGACCAAAACCAAGACCAGCTCCGGACTTTAGACGATAGCCGAATCAGAATTTCTCCCATTCTACCGCGTCAGATTCAGGATTAGGCAAGAACTTTTTAACGGCAAAGGTACAGCCCCAGTTTCAAACAAGTTGAAAATCTGCTCCTTATTAACTGCCTAAAAAAATATTTTTTATTAGGATAAATCAAATCAGGATAGGACAGGATGGTGAATATTTAATCATTTTAAATATTAGTATCAACATTGATTAAGAAACAACTCGTCTCTTTAAAACAACCTAACCTATTTATAAAAATGATAACGCACCATCATCCACCAACCGCAGTTTTTCCATTTTACGGGGTTATCCCCAACCAATCAAAGGCTTATCCAGCTGTTCAAACTATCTGAGGAATTGTGCTCGGATAAACGGTTTATGCGTTCCATGGATCCTGGCCGGCTACCGGTTTACAGCCAGTCTTAATTCCTTTAGATATACAAAATTGAGTGTGGATTCTGCCTGCCCAGTAAGTGGCTATACGCATCGTTAAACTTCTTTCCTATCGCTCTAATCGATCCTGTATAGTGCTTGTCGTAAGGGAATTGTTTTCATTACACTTTCCTATATAGTCTATCCTAAACAATTCAGTAATTCCGAAACTTTAATCCTATTCTGCCTATGATGATTTTTGCTGCAATTAGGTAAAAAAACAACTCATCGATTGATCCGCCCAAACGTATATACATTCATAGCGGGACTTTCATTTACATTCTTTCTTTTTTCTCATCTTAATTTTTTGAATTAATGATAACAACTCGTCAAATACGTGACATTGCGTCTCGCTTCATTTTTCTGACGTCAAAACAAGTTTTTCATTTGACGTTTAGTGTGCTCTTTATTATGACCTCTTACGTTGGCGTAGCGAGGGAAATGATTCATCTGGATTTAGCATTGAATCGAACTATAGCCCATCCAATGATTCTGCCTAACTATACTCATAGCTCGGCAGAAGTTCCAGCAGATCGGGTAGTTAAGGGTGTGGTGGTAGATGAAAAGGGAGAACCAATGATCGGCGTGAACATTTTGGCAAAGGGTACCATTACAGGAACTACCACCGATACCAATGGTGAATTTTCACTAAATGTAGCCGACAATGTCAATATTTTGGTTGTTTCCTTTATTGGCTACGCAACTCAGGAAGTACCCATCAATGCACAAACGAATCTTCGGATCACCCTCATAGAGGATCTTCAGTCACTTAGTGAGATTGTCGTAGTAGGTTATGGTAGCCAACTTAAAAGAGAGGTTACCGGTGCTGTGCAAACCATTAAAGCCGATGAATTAAAAGACCTTCCGGTAGCCCAGTTAACCCAAAAATTACAGGGTCGTCTTGCAGGTGTTCAAATTAATCAGGCTACCGGAAAGCCGGGGCAAGGTATGACTGTGAGGATCAGAGGCCAGGTTTCGGTTACAGCCGGTAGTGACCCCTTGTATGTCGTCGATGGGTTCCCGATCACTGGCACGATTGCCAATCTCAACCCTGATGAAATTGAAGATATTTCGGTACTGAAAGATGCGGCATCTACCTCTTTATATGGATCTCGTGCAGCCAATGGTGTCGTTCTCATTACGACAAAGCAGGCGCAGCCAGGCCGAACCAACATCAGTTTTAACGCCTATGTCGGGACCCAAAACGTCCCCAAAAAAGGACGCCTGGAGATGATGAATGCGGAAGAGTTTGCTCTGTTCAAAAAGCAGTCCTACGAAGACGCCGGTGATCCCGTACCCGAAGAATTTGCCGATCCATCGAAATACCGGGGTAAAACCAACGACTGGTACGATGCCGTTTTACGTAGAGCCCCCATCCAAAGTTATAACCTTACGCTCACCACTCACAAGGAGCGTGTAAGCTCATCCTTGGTTGCCGGCATCTTCAATCAACAAGGTGTCGTAATCAACAACGAGTACAAACGTTACACCTTACGATTGAACAACAAGTACGACTTATCCGATAAAATCAGTATTGGATTTAACCTCGCACCCCAATACGTATACGATAATACGCCCCGTACAGATGGGGATCGGGGAACCGGTATTTTGTTCAACGCCCTGCATACTTGGCCTGTAATGCCTATTTATGACGATAACGGCGAACTGACACTCTATAATAATTTCCCGGGGAGTACCGGCAATATTTTCAACTACCCCAACTGGGTAAGAGCAGCTGCAGAACTGGTTAACGAAACGCGAGACATAAATCTGGTAGGGAACTCTTTCTTGGAAATCGAACCGATAAAAGGACTCAAATTGAGATCCACTTTCAATGTAGAGTACTTAAACAGAAAGTTCTTTTTCTTCAACCCCTCGACCGCAACCTGGCAAATGAATGTCCCCATTCCAACTACCGCTCGGACTACCCGAACTAGTCTGGAAAACATAGGCTGGCTGAATGAAAACATGGCCACGTATTCCAATCGAATTGGGGATCACAACTTTGAAATATTAGCCGGTTACACCTTACAACGTTTTAGGCAGGAGTTTACGACCATTGCAGCCGATACCTATTCGGACGATCGCCTACCTACCATTCAGGGCGCCTTGAATATCAGCCGTAGTGGAACTCAAAATGGAATCAATGAGTGGACATTGGCCTCTTATATTTCCCGATTGACCTACAACTATAAAGGTAAATACCTACTTACAGCCGCCCTACGTGCAGACGGCTCCTCGCGATTCGGCTCCAACAACCTTTGGGGAACCTTCCCATCAGCCTCAGCAGGCTGGGTAGTTTCCGACGAAAGTTTCATGGACGAGGTCAAGCCCGTTTCATTTGCAAAAATCAGAGCGAGTTACGGCGTCATCGGAAATAATAATATCGGGAATTACACTCAATATGCCTTAATTAATAACACGATCAATACCGTCTTCGGTGACCAAATTAACACCGGGGCAGCGGTCACTTCCCTGGCCAACCCTAATTTGGGATGGGAAACCACACACCAATTCGACGTGGGCCTCGATCTGGGATTATTTAACGATCGTATCCAATTCATTTACGATTATTATCGAAAGAAAACAACCAATTTGCTGTATAGTGTACAGCTTCCTCAAGAATCAGGATTTGGAAGTTTTAATGACAATATCGGTGAAATCAAGTTTTGGGGACATGAATTTTCAATTACATCCAAAAATTT